>DASVDQ010000025.1 GCA_036381035.1 Trueperaceae bacterium
GGGGCACACGCCCGAGTCGCCCCTGAGCAGCGCTCAGGCGGCGGCCGTCGCGTTCGCCGAGCAGGCCATCGAGGCCCGCACCCGGCTCACGTGGGGATCCACCAGGAGCGAGACGATCACCGTCCGCCTCAACGCCGCCAATTACTACCTCCGCGTCCCCCGCGACGTCGTCAGCGTCGAGGACGTGTCTCCGGCGATCGGCGCGACGGAGCTCTTCCAGCTCTCCCGGTACGGCGTCGAGCTGTTCGACGCCGCCTACGACCAGATCGCCTGGGCGGCCGGAACGTACCGCGTCGAGGTCACCAGGGGCATCGTCGAGATCCCGGCCGCTGTGAACCGCGCCGCGGCGCTCCTCGCCGCCCACTACCTCGGCCTCGCCGACCCGGAGCGCAGCCGCTACGACGGCATGAGCCTCGGCGACTTCAGCGGCACCGAGCGGCGTGACGCGTTCCCCGTGCCCGCGGCTGAGCAGCTACTCCGGCCGTGGATCACCAGCGTGGCGGTGGCCTCGTGAGGAACTGCGTCGTCACCGTCCGCAAGGACGTGGACGTGCTCGACCACGGGCACCGCGGCGACACGCCGCCGCAGGCGACCGTCCTCTACGCCGGGCCCGCCTACCTCTCCGCGCCTGACCGGCAGTGGGAGCGGGAGGCCGCGCTCGAGGGCGTCATCACCGGCGACCTGCACGTCCACACGCACGTCAACCTCAACCCCGCCACCCGCGTCACGGTCGAGCGGCACCACTCCGCCGGCGAGTACCAGGTGCTCGGCGCGGCCGTCACCTCGAGCGAGTGGCGCCTGGCTCTCGGGCGGAGGCCCTGATGGCCGGCGTCTCGCGCCAGGTCCTCCAGGAGCTGCGCAGGCGGCACCAGTCGGGCCTGTACGCCGTCGCGGTCGAGCTCACCAACCGCGCCAAGGTCGAAGCGACCAGGCACACGGACAACGGCACTAGGCGCAACAGCATCACGCAGACGAAGGAGAGCGACGGCCGCACCGTCCTGTGGGGCATCCCAATCGGCGCCGCTCCGCACGCCCCGCACCTCGAGCTCGGCTTCCGCCCGCACTGGGTGCCAGCCAGGCACATCGGCCTGTGGATGCAGCGCCACGGCGCCGGCATCCTCCGCAACGGCAGGCAGGTGCGCGGGAAGGTCGTGCACGGCCAGGCGCGCCGCAGGGTGAACCTCCGCGCCCGCGGCACGAGCGTGGCCATGGGCCTCTACGTCGGCGGGCCCGGTAGCAGCCTGCAGTCCGCGCCCGGCGGCGCCACCGGCCGCGTCTACCGCGGCCGCCGCATGGTCACCAGGCACTGGCACACGAAGGGCGGGAAGAGTCGCTACCTCCGCGCGGGCACCGTCGGCCACCCCATCCTCCAACCGACCGCGGAGAAGGCCAACACCGTCCCGATCGACGTGTTCCTGAGGGGGTTCAACCGTGGCCGGTGACCGCGCCAGCGTCCTCCGCAGCGTCCACGCGCTCCTCGAGAAGCACGCCGGCCTGGTCGCAGCGCTCGGCCACACGCCGGGCGCGCAGACGGTCGAGTCGGGCGCGCGGATCGTCGGCGACGACGTCCGCCTCGAGCACCTCGAGCTGCCCATGCTCGTCCTGTCCTTCGACGGCGGCGACGGCCCCACGTTCACGGCCGGCATGGCCGTCTGGCAGCTCAGCGCCTACCTCTACGCCCGCACCGTCTACGAGGCCGCGGACGTCCTCGACGAGCTCGAGGCCGCCGCCCTCACCTACACGTACGACGAGACGCTCGCCAAGCCCCTGAGCCGGTTC
>DASVDQ010000026.1 GCA_036381035.1 Trueperaceae bacterium
TTCCGCTTCGCCGAGCCCTTGCGGGTGCTCGTCTGTTGCGACCTCGTCTTCTTGCCCGTGACTGCGCAGACGCGCGGCATGTCTCTCCTCCGTGGCAGGCCCGGCTGGCGCCGGTGCGGTTCGCTGTCGTGACGGGGCGACCCTGCGCCCACAGAACGTCACAGGTTAGCACGGAAGGCGGGAGGTGCGCCACGGAGAGCCTGCCTCGGAACCGCTCGTCTCCCTTTCACTTGTCAGCCGGATCGTTCGACTTTCGCTACATCGGGGAGAGTCTGCTCACCACACCTCGGACCCCACGACCTGCACCTCGATCCGCACCGCAGACCTCTCACGGGTCACCGGATAGCGAAAGCCGTAACTAGTGCCTGGCCTGATGTTTCTCGTGCTCGCGGGCCAGAACGTCGCTACGTCGACGAGTCGACCGGTCGCGTCTCTGGCGATTATCTGCAGCTCGACGCCAGCTGCAGCGGCCCCGACGTTCAGCACCTCGCCGACAACCCACAACGTGTCGCCTTCCCAACGCATGTCATAGGACACGATCCGGAACCCGAGCCCGTCTGCCGAGGGCGCCGGAGCGTGGGCCGGCTGCCCTCCAGCGTCATCGTCGGCCACGCGAACTCGGTACCTGAATGTGAGGACTTGACCGCTGTCCACGGGGTCTAGCACTCGCCATCGAACGGCGCGGTACTCGTAAGGTTCGTACACCCTTCTGTCCCTTGTGCCGCCAAAAGCGATCGGCGGAACGTAGAAGTTCTCCCCATCGACAGAAAACGTAGCCATCACCGCTTCTTCTGAAGCGCGCCAAGAACCGCGCACGTACTCGAAGCCCGGTACGATTCGGCTGGTTACGACAGCGTCCCCCGCTGGCACAGTCGAAGACCCGTCGTTCACGGCTTCGATCTGATACTCCAAGATCGCTCCCGGCCCGACGTTCGAAGCCGTCGCAGGCACGAGCCGGCTTCCGCTTACGACGAACACCTGGGTGCGCGTCGCAAGCTCCTGGTCCTGTGCTGCAGCCCATCCAGCCGAAAGCAAGGTGAACGCTACTACCCGTCTGAACGTCATGGACATATGGTCAGCCCCCCGTCCGCCGTCCCGTACCGAGCCCTGCAGTCGCTCGTAGGGTGGGATCCAGTGCCGCACCAGGTACCCGCTGGAACCCAGCTTGGCGCCTGGAGTGATATCTCGGCAACTACCACGTCTCATCGGGTTAGCTTCTCTCGCGTGACCGCTGAGAGGCGCGCGTTCCTCGAGGGCCTGCGCGACGTGCTGCCCATACTGCTCGGCATCGCGCCGTTCGGGCTCATCACCGGGGTGAGCGCCGTGGGCGCCGGGATGCACCCGTTCGACATCGTCCTGATGTCGGCGCTGGTGTTCGCCGGCGCGGCACAGCTCGCCGCCATCTCCCTCATCGCCACGGGCGCGGCCGCGTGGGCCGTCGTGCTCACGGTGGCCATGGTGAACCTGCGCCACCTGATGTACGGCCTGGCCCTCTCCCCCTGGCTGCGGCGCTACGGGGTGCTCAGCCGCGCGCTCGTCTCGTTCCTGATGGTGGACCAGGCGTTCGCCCTGGCCATCGTCAAGTACCCCAGGGCCGACGACGGCTTCCCGCGCGTGGCGTACTTCCTCGGCAACGGCGTGACCGCGTGGGTCGCGTGGGTCGCGACCACGGCGGCCGGCGCCGTGCTGGGGGCGCAGCTGCCGCCCGAGTGGCAGCTCGACTTCGCGGTGCCGCTCATCTTCCTCGCGCTCCTGGTGCCGGCCGTGACCACGCGGCCGCTGCTCGTGGCGGCAGCCGTGGCCGGCGCCCTGGCCGTGGTGCTGGCCCCGCTCCCCTACAACCTCGGCCTCATCGTCGGCGTGCTGGCGGGCATCGCGGCCGGCATGTTCGCCGAGAGCCTCCTGGCGCGCCGCGCCGAGGCGGCGAGGGCGCCGTGAGCCGCCCCGAGGTCTGGCTCGCCATCGTGCTGGCCGCCCTGATCACCCTGGCCGAGCGCGGCATCTTCCTCGTCACCGCCACCGACAGGCGCCTGCCGGACGTGCTGCAGCGAGCCCTGAGCTACGTGCCGGCGGCCGTGTTCGCCGCCATCACGCTGCCTGCCCTGGTGAGGCCCTCGGGCGTGGCGTTGGGGCCGGTCGACGTGCGCCTGTTGGCCGGCGTCGTGGCGGGCGTGGTGGCCTGGCGCACGCGCAACGTGACCCTCACGTTCCTGACGGGTATGGCCGCGCTGTGGCTGCTGAGCTGGGCGCTGGGCTGAGCGGGTCGGCGCGCCGGAGTCCGGCGGTTCCCCTCTGGCGCGCTCCGGTCCGCCGGCCGCGAGCACCCTGATAACATCGCGCGCGTGACCAGGGACCAGCTCGCCCGCGCGATCTACGAGCGCTCGCTGCTGCGGGGGGAGTTCGTGCTGCGGTCGGGCGCCAGGTCGGACCGCTACTTCGACAAGTACCTCTTCGAGTCGGACCCCGAGCTCCTCGCCGAGGTCGCGCAGGCGCTGGCGCGGCTCGTCCCGCCCGACACCGAGATGCTCGCCGGCCTCGAGCTCGGCGGCGTGCCGCTGGCCGTGATGCTGGGGCAGCTCACGGGCCTCCCGGTCGTGTTCGTGCGCAAGAAGGCCAAGGAGTACGGCACGATGCGCCTGGCCGAGGGCGGCGAGATCGCCGGCAAGAAGCTGCTCGTCGTGGAGGACGTGGTGACGTCGGGCGGGCAGGTCGTGATCTCCAGCAACGACCTGCGCGAGCGCGGGGCGGTCGTCGACTCCGCCGTCTGCGTCATCGACCGCGAGGCGGGAGGTGCCGCGGCGCTGGCGGAGGCGGGCGTGGCGCTGGCCGCCCTCTTCACGATGACCGACCTCGAGCGGGCCGCCGGCCACGCTTGAGGCGGGGCCGAGCCGAACCTCGGACGCTCGAGCCTGTAGCCCGCTGCCGGGCTGCTCGCTGCAGGGGCCCGGGCGAGACCAGCGGCGCCCGCCCCCGCCGGAACCGGCAGCGCTCCCTCCGCCCAGGACGGCAACCCGAGCACCTCTCCCGACTGCGTAAACTCGGCTCATGCCAGAGGAGACGATCTTCAGCCGCATCGTCAGGCGCGAGGTGCCGGCGGACGTCCTCTACCAGGACGACCTCGTCACGGCGTTCCGCGACATCCATCCGCAGGCCCCTACCCACGTGCTGATCGTGACGAACGAGCCCATCCCCACCGTGGCCGACGTGCGTCCCGAGCACGAGCCCGCGCTCGGGCGCATGTTCACGGTCGCCGCCAAGGTGGCGGAGCAGGAGGGGCTCGAGAAGGGCTACCGGCTGATCGTCAACTGCAAGGAGCACGGCGGACAGGAGGTCTACCACCTGCACATGCACCTGGTCGGGGGCCGCAGGCTGGGCCGGATGCTGCCGCAGGCGGAGGAGGGGAAGCGATGAAGTACCGCAGGCTGGGCAACAGCGGGCTCAAGGTCAGCGAGGTGAGCCTCGGCGCCTGGACGACGTTCGGGCACACCGTCGACGACCAGCGCACGATCACGACGATCATGGAGAAGGCGGTCGAGCTCGGCGTGAACTTCTTCGACAACGCGGACGCCTACCGCCGCGGCGAGGGCGAGCGCACGATGGGCGTGGCCCTGCGCGACCTCGGCCTGCCGCGCCAGTCCTACGTCCTGTCGTCGAAGGTGTACTGGCCGATGTCCGACGCCGTCACCGACAGGGGACTGAACCGCAAGCACGTGCTCGAGTCGATAGACATGAGCCTCGAGAGGCTCGGGGTCGAGCACGTCGACATCTACTTCGCGCACCGCTACGACGACGAGACGCCCCTCGAGGAGATCGTCGAGGCGTTCACCGACGTCGTCCGCAGCGGACGCAGCCACTACTGGGGCACGAGCATGTGGCCGCCGGCGAAGATCGCCGAGGCCGTCGCGTTCGCCAAGGGCAACGGCCTCGTCGCGCCGGTCGCGGAGCAGCCGAGCTACTCCCTGCTCGACCGCGAGCGCTTCGAGAAGGAGGTCCTCCCCGTCGCCCAGCCGAAGGGCCTGGGGATCGTCGTGTTCAGCCCGCTGGCGCAGGGCATGCTCACGGGCAAGTACGACGACGGGGTGCCGGAGGGCACGCGCTTCGCGAACTTCGAGCAGTTCAGGAACCGCTTCATGACGGACGAGAACGTCCGGCGCGTGCGGGCCCTCAAGCCCATCGCCGACGAGCTCGGCATCACCAGGGCGCAGCTCGCGCTGGCCTGGCTGCTACACCAGCCGGGCGTGTCCAGCGTGATCACGGGCGCGACGCGCGTCGAGCAGGTGGTGGACAACGCCGCCGCCTCGGACGTCGAGCTGTCGGCCGAGGTGCTCGAGCGCATCGCCGAGGCCGTCGCCTGAGGAGGCTCTACACCGCGGCCCAGATGGCCGAGGCCGACAGGCTCGCCGCCGCGAGCGGCGTGCCCGTCGAGGCGCTGATGGAGGCCGCCGGACGCGCCGTGGCCCGGGAGGTGCGCGAGCGCTTCCCCGGCGCCCGACGAGCGCTGGTCCTGTGCGGACCGGGCAACAACGGGGGCGACGGCTACGTGGCCGCCGCGACGCTCGCGGCCCACCTCGAGGTCGCGCTCCTCGAGGCGACGGAGGAGCCGCGCACGCCGGCGGCCCGCGGCGCGCGGGAGGCGGCGCTGCGCGCCGGCCTGGCGCCCGCCCCGCTGTCCGCGGGCGCCGTGACCGCGTGGCTCGCCGCCGCCGAGCCCGACGCCGCCGTCGCCGTCGACGCGCTCCTCGGCTGCGGGCTCGCGCGCCCGCTCGGGGGCGTCTACGCGGAGGCGGCCGCGGCGCTGAACGCCGGCGCCGTGCCGGTGGTGTCCGTCGACGTGCCGACGGGCGTTGACGCCGACAGGGCCGCGCCGCCCGGCGAGCACGTGAGGGCCGACGTGACGGTCCAGCTCGCCGGCGCCAAGGTCGCCTCGGCGTTCCACCCGGCGCGCGCGTCGTTCGCCGGCGCCCGCCCCGGGCGCCCGAGCGGGGTCGTGGTCGCCGACATCGGGATACCAGCGGAGGTGCTGGCGTCCGTCTCCCCCACGCTCTGGCTCGACGCGGAGACGGTCGCCCCCTGGCTCCCGGACCGCGCGCCCGACGCGCACAAGTACGAGGTGGGCACGGTCGCCGTGGTGGCGGGGTCCCGGCGCTACCTGGGCGCCGCCGAGCTCGTCTGCCGCGGCGCGTGGCGCGCCGGCGCGGGCCTGGTCACGCTGGTGAGCCGCGAGCGCCACCCCGCCGCCTGGCCCGAGACCGTGCTCGTCCCGCCGGCCGACGACGGGTCTTGGCCTCCCCCGGGTTCGAGCGCGAGAGCGTCCGCCGCGCTCGTCGTCGGGCCCGGGCTCGACCCCGAGGAGACGGGCTCTCCCCTCCGCGGGCTGGGGGCCCTGCTCGACTGGGCGCCAGGCCGCGTGGTGCTGGACGCGACAGCGCTCCACCCGGAGGCGCTGGCGCCGCACCTGCCGGCGCTACGCCGCCTGGCCGAGCGCGGCGCCCCGGCGGTCCTCACCCCACACGCCGGCGAGGCCGCGCGGCTGCTCGAGGGCCTGGGCATCGACGCCGACGTCCGCGGCGACCAGCTCGGCGCCGGCCGCGCGCTGTCGGCGGCGACCGCCGCCGTGGTGGTCCTCAAGGGCGCGACGACGGTGGTGGCGTCCCCCGACGGACGCGCTTCCGTGAGCGACGCCGGCCACCCCGGCCTGGCGAGCGGCGGCACCGGCGACGTGCTGGCCGGCGCCCTCGGCGCCCTGCTCGCCGCGCCGGGCGGCGACGTGTTCGAGCGCGCCTGCGCCGCGGTCCACCTGCACGGGCTCGCCGGGGAGCGCGCGGCGCGCGACCTGGGCGTCGGGCTGGTAGCCTCTGACGTCGCGGACGCCATCGCCGAGGTCCGCGCCGAGCTGCAGCCATGAACGACGCCCCCGACGGACCGCCGCGCCTCCTCGTCACGGTGCCGGCGACCAGCGCGAACCTCGGTCCCGGCTTCGACACCCTGGGCCTGGCCGTCGACCTGCGCCTCACGGTGCGCGCGACCCTCGCCGGCGACGACGCCTTCGCCTACGCGGGCGAGGGACCGCCGCCCTCGCGCGAGGGGAACCTCGTGCACCGCGGCTTCGCCGCCGCCTACGCCGCCGTGGGCAGGCAGCCCCCGGCTGTGGCGCTGGAGGTCGAGAACCCGGTGCCCCTGGCGCGGGGCTTGGGCTCCTCGTCGGCCGCGCTCGTCGCCGGCGTGGCCGCCGCCGACGCCGCGCTGGGCGGGGAGCTGGGCCGCGACGGCGTGTTCAGGCTCGCGGCCGAGCTCGAGGGGCACCCGGACAACGTCGGTCCCGCCGTCTACGGCGGCTTCGTCGTCGCGGCGCGGGGCGAGGACGGCGCGTTCGTGGCACGCTCCTTCCCGGTCCCCGCGGACTGGCGCCTGCTGTTCGGGGTCCCGAGCTTCGCCCTCCCCACGTCCGCCGCGCGCGCCGCGCTGCCGGGCTCGTGCTCGCTGGCCGACGCGTCCCTCACGGCCTCCCGGACCGCGCTGTGGGTCGCCGCCGTCGCCACGGGCGACCGCTCGCTGCTGCGCACGGCCTCCCTCGACGTGATCCACCAGCCGCACCGCGCCGCGCTCGTGCCCGGCCTCGACGGGCTCCTCGCCGACCTGCGCGCTGCCGGCGCCGACGCGGCCTACCTCTCGGGTGCGGGACCGACCGTCGGGGCGATAACCGGCGACGAGTCGGCGGACGCCTGCCGCGAGGTGCTGGCCGCCTGGGTGGGCGCGGAAGGTCGCGTCCTGGAGCCGGGTCCGGCGACCGGCTACGCCGTGACCCGGTGTTAGCATCGCCCGCGTGGGCGTGGTCCTCGGCATCGACACCTCCTGCGACGACACCGGCGTCGGCGTCGTCTCGGGCGGGCGGGTCCTGTCGAACGTGGTGCTCGGCCAGACGGCTCTCCACGCCGCCTTCGGCGGGGTGGTGCCCGAGCAGGCGAGCCGCGAGCACCTCAGCGTCATCGACGGCGCCGTGCTCCGCGCGCTGAACGAGGCCGGCGTCGACCTCGCGGACCTCACCGCCGTCGGCGCCACGCACGGTCCCGGGCTCGTGGGGGCGCTGCTCGTGGGGCTGAGCTACGGCAAGGCGCTGGCCTTCGGGCTCGAGGTGCCGTTCGTGCCCGTGCACCACCTCGCCGGCCACCTCGCCGCCGCCGACGCGGAGCCGCCGTTCCTGGCCCTCATAGCCTCGGGCGGCCACACCGTCCTCTTCGACGTGGAGGGCTGGGACCGCGTGACCGAGCTGGGCCGCAGCCGCGACGACGCCGCCGGCGAGGCCTTCGACAAGGTCGCCCGCCTCCTGGGCCTCGGCTACCCGGGCGGCGCGGCGCTCTCCAGGCTCGCCGAGCAGGGCGACGACCACGGCGTCGAGCTGCCCTGGCCGCTGAAGGGTGACGACGGCCTCAGCTTCAGCTTCTCCGGCCTCAAGACGGCAGTGGCGCTGCTGCTCGAGCGCTGCCCGGACGTCGACAAGGCGGACGTGGCCGCGACGTTCGAGCGCGTCGCCGTGGGCTCGCTGGTCGAGGTGACGCTGCGCGCCGCCGAGCGCACCGGCGCGCGGCGCCTCGTCGTCGCCGGCGGCGTGGCCGCGAACCGGCGTCTCCGCGCGGAGCTGGCGCACAGCGGGCTCGAGGTCTCGTTCCCGCCGCCGGCGCTCTCCACAGACAACGGCGCGATGATCGCGCTCGCCGCCGAGAGGACGCTGGACCGGCTGCCCGGCGGGACCGCGCCGCCGGGCGCCTGGACCGCCGACGCGCGGCCGTACCTCCCGCTGGCGGCCGCGTGAGCCGCCCGCGGCTAGCCGTCAACTACTCGCCGCCGCTGGCCCGCCTCGTGGAGGCCGGGGCGGTCTCCATCGACATCTACAAGGTCCCCGACTGGGACGACCTCATCGCCGCGGCGTGCGTCTCGGCGCCCTGCTACGTGCACTTCCCCGCCGAGCTGGGGGCCACGCGCCTCGGACTCGACCCGCGGCGCGCCGCCGACCTGATGCGCCGCACCGGCACCCGCCACCTCAACGCCCACCTCGTGCCGTCGCGGGAGCGCTTCCCCGACGTGGCCGTGGGCGACGTCTCACCCGCGGCGCGGCGCCGCGTGACCGAGGCGCTGGTCGCGGACGTCGAGGTACTGGCGGAGGTCGTGGGCGCCGAGAGCGTGATCGTCGAGAACGTCCCCTACCGCGGGGAGGAGCACGGCCTCCTGCGCGCGGGCGTCGACCCGCGGGTCGTCGCGGCGGTCGTGGAGGCCACGGGCTGCGGCCTGCTGCTCGACCTCTCGCACGCCCTCCTGACGGCGCGGACGCTGGGCCTGGGGCTCTGGGGGTACGTCGACGCGCTGCCCACGCACGCCCTGCGCGAGCTGCACGTGTCCGGCGTCCGTCCCGTCGACGGACGCCTGCGCGACCACCTGCCGCTCACCGAGGACGACGTCGCGAGCCTGCGCGCGGCGCTGGCGCGGGTGCGCGCCGGCGCCTGGCCGGCGCCGGAGACGGTGGCGTTCGAGTACGGCGGTGTCGGCCCGGTCTTCGAGTGGCGCACGGACCCCGACGTGCTGGCCGAGCAGGTGCCGCTCCTGCGCGAGCTGGTGGGCTCGCTGGACCAGGCCGCCCCTACCTGATCGACCCCCACAGGCCGGCCAGGTACATCTCCTGCGTGACCACACCCTTGACCTCCTGCCCGTCGACGATCACGACGAGCTGCTCGTGCGCGAGCATGCTGCGGAGCTCGGTGACGGCGACGTCGGAGGGCGCCTTGGCCAGCTCCTCCCACGAGGTGATGCGGTCGTGGTGCAGGCCCGTGACGCCGATCGGCACGCGGTCCTGGTGGACGATCACGACGCGGTTCTCGAACAGCGTCTGCACCGCCTGGGCGGCGTCCACGACGGGGACCTTCATGGCCGCGTCGCCGGCGGTGGGCGGCGCCGAGAGGCCGAAGGAGAGCAGCGTGGGGCTGGGGATGCGCAGCGAGCTGCGCACCCAGATCAGCGCCAGGGAGTAGGCGAGCACGAACACGGCGCCCTCGAGGAGGCCGGCGGCGTTGAAGTCGCGGAAGCCCAGCCGGCCCTGGCCGGGCACGACGAGCGAGACGAGGAGGGAAACTAGCAGTGCGAACGCCACGGCGGCGAGCGCTCCGAGGAGCGCCGCCAGGCGGAGCTGAGAGGGTCTCCTCACGCGTTCCTCCACTCAGGCTGGGCGGGGTCGAGGACCCCGGGCAGGTGGTCGAGCCTGTCGACGTCGGCCGCCACCGACGCGTCCTCGGTGGGCAGGGCGCGGGCGCTCACCCCCAGGAGCCGGCCGACCCGCGCCTCGAGGGCCGCCAGCGTCGCCGTGCCGGTGACCAGCCGCAGGAGCACGCCCAGCCCGACGAGGGCGGCGAGGCGCAGCGGGTCCTTGCGTCCGCCGAAGGCCCGCGCGATCAGGGGCAGCACCGCCGGGACCGCCTCCGCGGCGAGCAGGGCCAGGTTCCCGCCCGTGAAGCGCCCGTCCCTGAGCCGCACGTAGGTGCGCCTCTGCTCCGGGAAAGCGCGCGCCATGTCCGCTTCCGACACGACCGGGTAGACGACCTGCGCCCCCGTGGACCGGGCGCCGTCGACGAACCTGGCCACGGCGTCGGGGACGAGCCAGGGCAGGTCGGCGGTGGCCAGCAGCACCTCCGTGGCCCCGCGGCCCAGCGCGGCGCCGAGGCCGAGGGCGAACGAGTCCTCGAACCGCCGTCCGGACGGCAGGCGCACGAGGTCGTAGCCGGCGAGCTCGAGCTCGCCAGGGCCCACGTACACGACCTCGTCCACGCGTCCCGAGCCCGCCAGGGCGTCCAAGACGTAGGCCGCGAGAGGACGGCCCGCCACGGGCAGGAGCGCCTTGGCGGGGACCCCGGCGGCGACGGCTAGCGCGTCGCCGGGGTCGCCCCCGGCCAGCACCACGGCTGTCACCCCTCCCGGCGGCATGGCGGAGTCTACCTAAGTGCCGGAGCCCGCGACCGTGCGGGCTCCGGCGTCGAGGACGGGAGGGGGCAGGCTCAGAAGCGCGACTGTCTGACGTTCAGCTCGACGGTGCGTCCCGGCTCGAGGGTGAACGTCGTCACGTACGTCGAGTAGCGGGGCGCGATGACGACGATCTCGTGGCGTCCGGGCTGCACGTCGCGCAGCTCGAGGCGGCCGCTGCCCGAGGGGATGTTGCCGGCGTAGCTGCCGTCGAGGAAGACCGTCGCCCCGCCGACGTTCGCCTGGATCACGACGACCGAGCTGGTGCCGCGCATGGTGACGTCGACGACGGTGTCGCGGCCCTCGGAGACGCGGAAGCCGATGACCTGGCTCTCGTAGCCGGGGAGCTCGAAGGTGGCCTCGTACTGGCCGGGCTCGAAGCGGATCGAGCCGGTGGGCGTGGTGCCGACGTAGCGCCCGTCGACGTAGACGTCGGCGCCCGAGGGCGAGCTCGTGAACGAGGCGCTGCCCGCCCGCACGCGCTGCCGCAGGTTCGCGGTGACGGGCTCGGTGCGTCCGGGCGAGACGTTCACCGAGGTCGTGAACTCCTCGTAGCCGGCGAGCACGAAGCGCACGTCGTGGCGCCCGGGCCTGGTCCCGAAGGAGACCGGCGTGTAGCCGACGAAGCTGCCGTCGACGTAGACCTCGGCGCCGCTGGGGTTCGACCGCAGCTGCAGCGTGCCGTAAGCCGCCTGCGGCGGCCGGTCGCCGACGTAGTAGAGCGCGGTGTCGGTGACCCAGTCCTCCTGCGGGATGGGGTTGACGATGATGCGGAAGCCCTGGACGAAGCCCTCCTCGCCGATCGAGCTGTGGGCGAACAGGTCGTCCTCGTCGTCGAAGCGCGCCAGCTGCCTGGTGTCCAGCGGCGACCGGCTGGCGACGGCGATGACCTTCGAGAGGCCGCGCGGCGGCGCGATGTTGAACACGTAGCGCGCGCGGGGCGGCGGGAGCGTCACGGTGCTGCCGCCGCGCACGAAGTTGTCGTCGTCGAACCGGTTCGGGAAGATCTGCGTGATCTCGCCGTTGGGCTTGACGTCGAAGACGTAGACGTAGCTGTCCTCGGCGGGGCGCACGGAGATCCTCACCTCCTCGCCCACCTGGTAGGAGGGGGCGCCTTCGCCCGTGGGGTCGCGGTCGAGCCAAACGTCCACGCCGAAGCTCGGACGCGGGTTCACGACTATCGCCTGCGGGCTAACCACGATCTGAGCGGACGCCGCGGAGGCGAAGAGCAAGGCTAGGCCTAAGAGTCGTTTGAGCATGGCCTGCCTCCTTTCTGGCAGGAGGGTAGCACCGGCCCACATACGCTCGTTATGGACCTCCTAACGGCTTCTTCATCCTGTGCGGGGGATGTCGCAGCCCCGCGTCGCGGCGTGCGGGCGTGGGCTAAGTTGTGCCCCATGCGAGCCATCACGCCACGATCGCTTCGCCTGGCCGCGGCCGCCGCGCTGCTGGCCGGCCTCGCCGCCGCGCAGGAGCCCCCGTCCGTGGAGACGATCCTCGACAACGTTACGCAGGCCGCCCGGGACCTCCAGGACGCGTCGTTCCTGCTCACGGGGCGCGTGATCGACGCCGACGGCACCGAGTTCGCGCTCGAGATCGAGGTGCAGGTGATCCCGGGCCAGGACCTGGCGAGCGCGTACATCATCCAGCCCGACGCCCTGGCGGACAACCAGATCGTCCTCGACGGCGCGTCCGTGTACAGCTACTCGTTCCTCACGAACCAGGTGACGATCTTCGACGCCGACGACCCCGACGCGCTGGGCGGCATCCTGCCCACGGGGCAGGACGGCGCCACGGCGAACCTGTCGCTCGACCTCGGCCAGATCCTGGAGGGCTACGACGCCGAGCTCGTGGGCGTCGAGGACGGCCCCGACGGTCCCGTCTACCGGCTGGCCTTCGCGAACCGCGACAGGGAGGCGATGATCCTCGACGTCGACGCCTGGGTCCTGGCCGCCGACTGGCTGCCGCGCCGCCTCGTCTTCAAGGAGGAGGACGGCCGCGTCGTCGCCGAGCTGAACGCCGAGCAGCTCGTCGTGAACCAGGGCCTCGACCCCGCGGAGGTGCGGGCCCTGCCCGAGGACGCCGAGGTCATCGACAACCGCTCTGACTGACGCGGCCGGGGTCAGCGCCGTCCCCTGAGCGCCGTCCCGGGACGAGCGGGCGCAGCGCGCGCCGACCGGGCGGCCGGCGCCCCTCGACCGTCACCCTGGTGCCTCCTAGCTAGACCATCCGCTCCGGCACCACGGCCTCGTCGAACTCCTCGGGCGTGAGGTAGCCCAGCGCCACCGCGGCCTCCTTGAGGGTCGTGCCCTCGCGGTGCGCCTTCTGGGCGATCTCGGCGGCCTTGTAGTAGCCGATCCGCGTGTTCAGGGCCGTCACCAGCATCAGCGAGTTGTCGAGGTGCATGCGTATGCGCTGGCGGTCGGCCTCGATGCCCTCGACGCAGTTGACCCTGAAGCTCTCGCACGCGTCGCCGAGGAGCTGCGCCGACATCAGCAGGTCGTGGATCATCACCGGCTTGAAGACGTTGAGCTGCAGGTGCCCCTGGCTGCCCGCCACGCTGATCGTCGTGTCGTTGCCGATCACCTGGGCGCACACCATCGTCATCGCCTCGGCCTGCGTGGGGTTGACCTTGCCCGGCATGATCGAGGAGCCCGGCTCGTTCGCGGGCAGCCTGATCTCCCCGATGCCGCAGCGCGGGCCTGACCCCAGCAGCCTGATGTTGTTCGCCACGGCCATCAGCGCGACGGCCGCGCGCTTCAGCGCGCCGGAGGCCTCCACGACGGCGTCGTGCGCCGACAGCGCCTCGAACTTGTCGTCGGCGGTGCGGAAGGGGTAGCCGGTCAGCTCGGCGATCTTCGCGGCCACGGCCGCGGCGAAGCCCGGCGGGGCGTTGAGGCCCGTGCCGACGGCGGTGCCGCCCAGGGCCAGCTCGGCTAGGTGCGGCAGCGCGTTCTCGACCGCCTCGATCGACTTCGCCACCTGCGTCGCGTAGCCGCCGAACTCCTGGCCGAGCGTGAGGGGCGTGGCGTCCATCAGGTGGGTGCGGCCGATCTTGACGAGCCCGGCGAACTCGCGCGACTTGGCCGCCAGCGCCTCCTTCAGCCGGCGCATGGCCGGCAGGGTGTGGTCGGCGAGCTTGCCGTAGGCGGCGATGTGCATGGCCGTCGGGAAGGTGTCGTTCGACGACTGGCTCCTGTTGACGTCGTCGTTCGGGTGCACGGGCACCTTGCTGCCCAGCGGGTGGCCGGTGAGCTCGCTGGCCCGGTTCGCGATGACCTCGTTGAGGTTCATGTTCGTCTGCGTGCCCGACCCCGTCTGCCACACGACCAGGGGGAAGTGGTCGTCCAGCTCGCCGGCGAGGATCTCGTCGCAGACGCGCGCGATGAGGTCGGCCTTGTCCCGCTCGAGGCCGGCCAGCTCGGCGTTCACCAGCGCGGACGCCTTCTTGAGGACCGCGAAGCCGTAGATGACCTCGCGGGGCATGAGCTGCCCGCCGATCCTGAAGTTCTGGCGCGACCGCTCGGTCTGCGCGCCCCAGTAGCGGTCGGCGGGGACGCGCACCTCGCCGAGGGTGTCCTTCTCTACGCGGTGCTCCACGGGCCCATGCTACCCGCGGCCGCCGCGGGTCCCGCACCGCCAGGGGAGCCGGGGGCTACCGCCTACCGGTCGGCTCCGCGGACCGTGCGGGCGACGCCACGGGGCCGCTACGACCCGCACAGCGGCGCCGTGCAGACGTCGAGGTAGGCCCACTCGTGGCCGCCCCGCACCGAGAGCTTCAGCCACAGGCGCCCGTCCTCCACGAGGTAGGCGGGCCCGGCGTGGGAGCGCAGCTCGTCAAGCGACGCGACCTCCGGCGCCACGTTGCGCTCGTCCACCCACCAGTCGACGTACGGGTACGCCTCGGCGCCTTGCCACGGCAGCGACACGACGACCGCGTCCCCGGGCGCGACGCCCTCGGTGAGCCCCAGGCGCAGGTGGTCCGGCGCTCCCGCGTACTCGTACGAGTACTCGTCGCCGTAGCGCGCCACCGTCCTGAAGAGGTGGGGCGGCTCGGCGGGCGAGCCGTACATCACGTGCGCGACGCCGTCGCCGCGCCGCACGGTGACCGGGCCGAGCCCCTCGGCCGGTCCCGCGACGACGTCGAGCGAGAGGCCCACGTACGGCCCGCGGCAGGCGAGGGCGTTCCACTCGGCCCTGAGGGTGCAGTCGGCGGACGCCAGGAACGGGTCGTTCACCGTGACCCAGAGACCCGGCGTGCCCGTGACGCTGCCGTCGGCGTCGCGGAACACGGCGCTGCGGTACCCGTCCTCGCCCGCCTCGGCGTTCCCGACGCGGCTGTGCAGGTAGACGCGGTTCACGCCGGGGGCGAACGTGAGGCCGCTGGCCCAGTTGTCCGCGGCGGTGGCGTAGTGCGTGAAGTCGAGGTAGCTCAGGGCGGCCGCCTGGCGCCGGGCGTTGGGGACGTAGCCGGCGAAGCGGCTGTCCTTCACGTGGACGGTGCCGTCGTAGAACTCGAAGCCGCGCAGCGTGAAGCTGGGGTCCCAGGGCCGCGGCAGGTGGCGTCCGGCCGCCGCGCTCTCGTCGTCCCACTCCGGCCAGGTGCCGACGTTCGGCGTCTCGCCCACGAAGGCCACGCCCTCGGCGCCGCTCTCGTCGGAGGCGAAGGTGACGCCGCGGGCGTTGTCGCTCAGCACCCCGCCCGCGAGCACGGCGTGGGAGCCGCGGAACCAGGCGCCGCCGCCGCGGTGCTTGTAGGCCACGAACCCCGCGAACACCGCCGTCACGGCGCTGTCCTCGTCGAGCGGGTCGAGGCGCGGCTCGTACCGCGTGGGCGGGTTGTCGCCGAGGTCGGCGGTGGGGCCGTTGTCGACGAGCAGGCCGAACTCGCGGTTCGAGTGGGCGGCGTTGCCCTCGAACCTGCCCAGGGGCGTGTGGCGCGGCCACACGTCGGTCTCGTCGGCGGCGAGCCCCGTCGGGTGCTCGGGCAGCGCGTACCAGAAGCCGGTACCGCGGGAGCTGGCCGCGACGTTGCCGACGAGGTCGTTCGCGGGGTTCGTGACCCAGAAGCCGGCGGGGCCCAGGTACGAGTGGTCGGAGGGCAGCACCGCGTCGTCGGCGGGCGGCTTCATGACCACCAGCGCCAGGTTCCGGTAGAGCTCGTTCCCGGTCTCGTCGCCGTCCTCGAGGAAGAAGCAGTGGCCGTAGGTCGAGTAGCCGACGACGTCCTCGACGAGCACGCCGTTCGTGCCGTGGACCGTCACGCACCGGTGGTAGGCGTCGTGGACGCTGGTCCGCCTCACGAAGCTCTCCCGCCCGCCGTCGCCGACCTGGTGGAAGTGCACCGGGTAGCGCGCCAGGCGCCCGCGCTGGCCCATGCGGTAGAGCTCGACGGCGTCGAGCCGCAGGCGCCCCTCGCCCATCACCATCACGTGGCCGCCGAACTGGCCATCGTCGCTCTGCGCGTCGCCCCTGATCACGATGTTGCGGCTGAGGCGGGCCACCTCGGCGCGCTGGTCCACGACGATCCCCCCGACCTCCATCAGCGTGCCCTGGTGGAAGAACGACAGGGGAGCGTCGAGCTCGACCGTGTCGCCCGCCACGGACACCACGGTCCGCTCCTCGACCTGGTCGTCGCCGTCCTCGCCGTAGCCGGCGAAGTCCGTGGAGGCCACGACGATCCTCTCGCCCGGCCGCCAGCCCGTGGCGTCCTGCAGCCAGACCTGGCTGTCGCCCGGGTGCGCGTCGCGCGCCAGCCACGTCCAGCTCGAGCCGACCATGTCGCCGTAGAGCTCGATGACGCCGCCCATGGTCGCCAGGAACTTCGTGCCCATGCCCATCAGGTCCGCCTCGCTCTCCGGGCCCGTGAGCGTGATGACGGCGCGTCCGCGGTAGGGCTCGGCGCTGCTGCCGGCGTAGAGGCCGCCGTGGACCAGGATCCACCCGGCCGTCAGCTCGACCTCGCCCTCGCCCAGGACCAGCGCCCCGTCGATCGTCAGGCTGGCGAGCGGCGGCGGGGTGACGTCGAGGAGCATCACGGTGCCTTCCGGCACCACGACGTCGTCCCCCGCGGCGGGCACCTCGCCGCCCGGCCAGGCGGCGGGGTCGGACCACAGGGCCGTGGGCTCCGGCGGCGGGGGGCTGGGGTCGCGCGGCCGCGGGGCGGCGCCCCGGTCGGGCGGCGGCTCCTGGGCGCCGCAGGCGGCGAGGACGACGACGAGCGCCGCGAGAGCGGCGCGGGAGAGGACGCTCAGCAGGCGCATCCCGAGAAGGTACTCGTCAGCGGGGGCGACGTTCGTGGCGGACCTCATGACGACAACACCGTGCGCAGCGCCGCGGGCAGGGCGTCCTTCCAGTTCGGCCAGTTGTGGCCGGCGCTGCTCTCCGTGTAGGCGCACCTCACCCCCTCGCGTTCGGCCAGGGCCGCGGCGGCCTCGCGGTTCACCCCGTGCAGCCACTCGAGCGTGCCCACGTGGAGGTGCCAGGTGCGCGGCAGCGGCGTGCCGGGGTCGCGCAGGCGCTCCACCAGCCACGACTCCCGCGCACGGTAGGGGTCGAACGACTCGGGCGTGCCGAGGAACGCCCCCGACAGCGAGAGCATGGCGTCGTCGCGTGCCGCGTCAGGTTCGCGCGCGGCGCGGCGCAGCGCGAGCGTCGCGGAGGCGAGGGCGCCCAGGCTCGCGCCCACCCAGACCCGCTCGGGGGTGAGGGGGTAGCGCGCGGCCAGCTCCGGCTCCAGCTCCTCCTCCACGAAGCGCTGATAAGCCTCCGAGAAGGCGTACTCGACCATGCGGTCGACGGGCTCGACGAACGCCAGGCGCGCGGGGCGGACCTCGCCGCGGCGGAGGAGCGCCTCCAGCACCAGGTGCAGCGCGCCGACGCGCTTGAAGGCCACGCCGTCCTGCACGACGGCCAGCGGCGTGGCCTCGTCCGCCGCCACCCGCGCGGGCGTGTAGACGGCGACCCGGCGGGTCTGGCCGAGGGCGCGGCTCTCGATCCGCAGCCTCTCCTCCGTGCCGCCGCCGAGGTCCGCGGGCGGGTCGGCGAGCTCGTGACGCCGGTAGGAGGGGCCGGTCACGCAGCTGACCTCGCCGTACCAGACGCTGGGCGCGCGGCATCGGCCCGCGGGGTCTGGCCTCACGGCGCCGTCCTCGCCGATGAAGCCGTACTCGAAGTAGACGTCGTCGGGCAGCTCGAGCTCGAGGGTCTCGCCGGGCGTGACGGGCCGCGGGGCCCTGGCCATGTCGGTGAGGTCGCTGGCGAGCTGCCGCGCCCAGGAGGGGACAGTGACCCTCAGCACCATGCGCCGAGTCTATAGGCGGCCGGAGTTACACTCGCCGGGTGCCGAACGAGTTCAGACCGCTTTCGGTGACGCAGCTGAGGGCGCGGGAGTGCGCGAAGTGGCGGCACTACCCGTCAGACGTGCTGCCTCTGTGGGTCGCCGAGATGGACTTCGCGCTCGCCGACGGGATCAAGGCGGCGATCAAGGCCCACGTGGACTCGGACGACCTCGGCTACCCGCCCCGCGAGGGCATGTCGGGCCTGCGCGAGGCCGTCGCCGAGCGCCTGGAGCGCCGCTACGGCGCGCGCTTCCCCGTCGACGGGATCTCGGCCCTGGGCTCGACCGTCGCGGGCATGGTCTACGGCTGCCGGGCCTTCGCCGAGCCGGGCGACGAGGTCCTCCTCCTCACGCCGCTCTACCCGCCGTTCAAGCGCTCGGTGGTCGAGACCGGTCGCGTGCCCGTGGAGGTCGAGCTGGTGCGCGGACCCGAGCGCTACGAGGTCGACATGGACGCGCTGCGGGCCGCCGTGACGCCGCGGACCAGGCTCCTGATGCTGTGCAACCCCCACAACCCCATCGGGATCATGTACCGGCGCGAGGAGCTGGAGGCGATCGCCGAGCTGGTGCTGGAGCACGACCTGTGGGTCGTGTCCGACGAGCTCCACGCCGACATCAGCTACGGCGGCAGGCACGTGCCGTTCGCCTCGCTCGCGCCGGAGGTCGCCGCGCGCACTGTGACCCTCTACGGGCCGACGAAGGCGTTCAACTTCCCGGGCCTGGGCATCTGCTTCGCGCTGACGAGCGGCCCGGAGGTGAAGGAGCGGCTGGCGTCCTCGACGGGCGGCCTGCACTCGTGGCCGAGCCGCCTGGCCGAGGCGGCGGCGCTCGCGGCCTACCGCGGCTGCGACGACTGGCTCGAGCGGGCCCTCGCCTACCTGCGCGCCAACCGCGACCGCGTGGTGGCCTTCGTGCGCGAGAGCCTGCCCGGCGCCTCCGTGCACGTGCCGGAGGCCACGTACCTCGCCTGGCTGGACCTGCGCGCGACGGGCCTGGGCGACGCGCCCGCGGCGCGTCTGGCCGAGACCGCCAAGGTGGGCCTCAACGAGGGCGCCGACTTCGGCGCCGGCGGCGAGGGCTTCGCGCGCCTGAACTTCGCGACCTGTCAGGAGGTGCTAGAGGAGGCACTCGCGCGGCTGGCCTCGGCGCTGGCGCCCGCCGCCTGACCGGCCAGGAAAGCCAGCACGGACGCGAAGAACCGCCCCGGGACGCCGGTGTCCGCGGGCTCGTTGTGCAGCTCGTGGTAGGCGCCAGGGAACTTGACGAGCTCCAGGGTGCCGGGCGGCGCGTCCGCGGCCAGGCGCCGGCTGCCCTCCGGCGACGCCACCCTGTCTGCCTCCCCGTGCAGCACCAGCGTCGGCACCGCCAGGGAGCCGGCGCGCGCCAGGAGCTCGCGGCCGCCGGCGATCAGCGTGTGTCCTGTGACGGCAGCTACCGGCCCGGAGTGGACCAGCGGGTCGGCGACGTAGTCGGCGCCCACGCGCGGCTCGCGCGCCAGTGCGCCGCTGTCGAGCCGCGCGACGGGCAGCGTGGGCAGCGCGGCGGCGAGGGCGCCGGCCAGCGCGGTCATCCAGCCGGGGCGGGGCACGGGGTCGAGCAGGTAGGGCGCGGAGAGGACGAGCCGCTCCAGCGCCGCCGGCCTCTCCAGCGCGTAGGCGAGCGCCACTGCGCCGCCCATCGAGTGGCCGAAGAGCACCGGAAGGCCGCGCCCGAGCGCCGTCGCGGCGTCGACGGACGCGCCCACCGCGGCGACGAGCGGCGCGTACGACCGCACCAGGGCCCGGGGACCGGGGCTGCGTCCGTGGCCGGGGAGGTCGACGGCCACCACCGGGTGGCCGGCGGCGGCGGCCGCCTCCGCGAGGCGCCCGTGGCGCAGCGCGTGCTCGGCGTAGCCGTGGACGACCACCAGCGGCCGGCCCGTCCCGGGCGCCTCCCAGCGGTAGGCGGCCAGGGAGCCCACGCCGGGCGCGCTCAGCTCGAACCGGGTCGGCTCAGCCACCCTCCTCCAGCTCCAGGTCGTAGGTCTCCATCACCGGGTTCGAGAGGACCTTCTCCGACATGTCGCGGAGCTGCCGCAGCGCGTCCTCCGGCTCGCCCTCCAGCGCCACCTCGACGCGCTTGCCCACGCGCACGTCCCTGACCGCGTCGTAGCCGAGGCGTCGCAGCGTCTCGAGCACGGCACGGCCCTGGGGGTCGAGGATCGAGGGCTTGAGCATCACGCTCACGACGGCGCGGTGGCTGTGCGAGCGGCCGTGGTCGTGCCCGTCGCGGCCGGCGCCCGCGGGCCGCTCCCGAGCCGCGTCCTCTCCACCGTCGTGGGCGTGGCCGCCGTGGCCAACCGCTCCTACCGGGCTGTCCTCGGGCGGCCGGTACTCGGCGGCGAACCTCTCCGGGTCGCCGGCCTCGCCGGTGACCCGCCTCAGCACCTCGGCGTAGGCCTCCTCCACGCCGCCCAGGTCGCGGCGGAAGCGGTCCTTGTCGAGCCTCTCCCCGCTCGAGGCGTCCCACAGCCGGCAGGTGTCGGGGCTCACCTCGTCGGCGAGGACCAGCGCGCCGTCCTCGGTGCGCCCGAACTCGAGCTTGAGGTCCACGAGGTCGAGCCCCAGACGGCCGAAGTAGGCCCTCAGCGCGTCGTTGACGGCCGTCGCCAGGTCGAACAGCGCGGCCAGGTCCTCCTCGGTGGCGAGGCCGAGCGCGACGGCGGCGGCGTCGTTGATGGGCGGGTCGCCCAGGGCGTCCGACTTCACGCACCACTCCACGACCATCGGGTCGAGGACGCCGCCCTCCTCCACCCCGTAGCGCTTGGCGAAGCTGCCGGCCGCGCGGTTGCGCACGACGACCTCGAGCGGCACGATCGCGACCCTCTCGACGAGCTGCTCGGTCTCCGAGACGCCCGCGACGAAGTGGGTGGGCACGCCCACGGCCTCGAGGGCGGCGAACACGCGCTGGCTTATCGCGTTGTTCGCCGCGCCCTTGCCCGGGATCGTGCCGCGCTTCTGGGCGTTGAAGGCCGTGGCGTCGTCCTTGAACTCGACGAGGAGGCGCGAGGGCTCGTCGGTGGCGTAGAGCCGCTTGGCCTTCCCCTCGTAGAGCAGCTGCCTGCGCTCGGGTGCGGTCACGCCGCGATGATACGACCGGCCCGGGGTCGGGCGCGGGCGCGCCGCCTCCTCCGGCGGGCCGGTCGCGGCGTCGGGAGAGGGTGAGGCAGGGCCGGGCGCTCGAGGTCCGGAGGTCGCCCGCCGGGGGCTCAGAGCCCGAAGCGGGCGAAGACCTCGTCGACGTGCCTGAGGTACCAGCCGGCGTCGAACGCCGCGTCCAGCTCCTCCGGCGCGAGGCGACAGCGCGGGTCGGCCGCCACGAGGTCCCTCAGGTGCTCGCCGGTCTCGAGGCTCCTCAGCGACGCCGACTGCACGACGTCGTAGGCCTCCTCGCGCGAGAGCCCGGCGCCGATGAGCGCGTGCAGCACGCGCTGCGAGAACACGAGGCCGCGCAGGAGGTCGACGTTCGCGGCCATGCGCTCCGGGTAGACGACGAGGTCGTCCAGCACGCGGCGCAGCCGCCTCAGCGCGTAGCTGGCGAGGGTCGTGGCGTCGGGCAGGACCACGCGCTCGACCGACGAGTGGCTGATGTCCCGCTCGTGCCACAGCGCCACGTCCTCGAGGGCGGCCTGGAGGTGCGCGCGCAGCAGACGCGCCACGCCCGTGAGGTTCTCGCTGGCGATGGGGTTCTTCTTGTGCGGCATCGAGGACGAGCCCGTCTGGCCGCGCCCGAAGCCCTCCTGGGCCTCGCGCACCTCGGTGCGCTGCAGGTGCCTGACCTCGAGGGCGACGCGCTCGACGCTGGTGCCGATGAGCGCCAGGGCGGCCAGCAGCTCGGCGTGGCGGTCGCGCGCGACGGTCTGGTTCGTGACGGGGTCTGGCGTGAGGCCCAGCCGCTCCGCCACACGCCGCTCCACGGCCGGGGGCACGTGGGCGTACGTCCCCACGGAGCCGCTGACCATCGCGACCCCCACGGACGCGCGCGCGGACGCGAGCCGGCGCCTGTCGCGCTCGAAGGACGCCATGAGGTTCAGCAGCTTCAGCCCGAAGGTCGTGGGCTCGGCGTGGACGCCGTGCGTGCGGCCGATCGTGAGCGTGCGCTTGTGCTCGGCGGCCAGCTCGCGCAGGCGCGCGATCACGGCCTCGAGATCGTCCGCGATGAGGTCGACGGCGCGCACCAGCAGGGCGTTCTGGGCCGTGTCGACGACGTCCGTAGAGGTGAGGCCGTAGTGCAGGTACCTGGCCGGCTCGCCCACCCGCTCGGCGAGGGCCCGGGTGAACGCGACGACGTCGTGCCTGGTGACGGCCTCGAGCGCGGCGACGCGCTCCGCGAAGTCGTCGTCGAGGGGGCGGTCCGCGAGCGCCAGCCTGATCGCCGCGGCGGTGCCGCTCGGGACCTCCCCCAGCTCCTCGAACGCCTCGGTGGCGGCGAGCTCCACCTCGAGCCAGGCGCGGTAGCGCTCCGCCTCGCTCCACAGCGCCTTCATCTCCGGCGTCGAGTACCTGTCGATCATCGCCGCGAAGCTACCACGGGCCCCGCAGCGCCGGGTTCGTGCCGCTGGGGACGCGGATGGTAGACTCGGGAGTCAGGCCGAGCGTGGCCGTCCCTTCGTGCAGGTCGTCCGCCCAAGACCGGCGCCTCGCGCGGGCTGCGCGAGGGCCAGGAGGGTTCGTGAACGAAGGAGAAGTCGTCCCGGTCCAGATCACGGACGAGATCAAGCGCAGCTTCATCAACTACGCGATGTCGGTGATCGTCGACCGCGCGCTGCCGGACGTGCGCGACGGTCTCAAGCCGGTCCAGCGCCGCATCCTGCACGCCATGAACCAGATGGGCCTGGCGTCGAACCGCAAGCACTCGAAGAGCGCCGGCGTGGTCGGCGAGGTGATCGGCAAGTACCACCCGCACGGCGACCAGGCCATCTACGACGCCATGGTCAGGCTGGCGCAGCCCTGGAACCTGCGCTACCCGCTCGTCGACGGGCAGGGCAACTTCGGCTCCGTCGACGGCGACCCGCCCGCGGCGTACCGCTACACCGAGGCGCGGCTCACCGCGGTCGCCGAGGCCATGCTCGCCGACATCGACAAGGACACGGTCGACTTCCTCGAGAACTTCGACGGCACCTCGACCGAGCCTGAGGTGCTGCCCTCGGCGGTCCCCAACCTCGTCGTCAACGGCGCGGCCGGCATCGCCGTGGGCATGGCGACGAACCTCGCGCCGCACAACCTCGGCGAGGTGGTCGACGCGCTGGTCGCGCTGATCGACGACCCGGCGGCGACCACCGAGACCCTGATGGAGCACATCAGGGGACCCGACTTCCCCACCGGCGGCATGATCGCCAGGGAGGGCATCAGGGAGGCGCTCGAGACGGGCCGCGGCTCGATCCGCGTGCGCGGCAGGGCGCGCATCGAGGAGCGCGGCGGTCGCTCGCTGATCGTCGTGACCGAGATCCCCTACCAGGTCAACAAGACCTCGCTGATCCAGACCGTCGCCCAGCTCGTGCGCGCGAAGAAGATCGAGGAGATCGCGACGCTGCGCGACGAGTCCGACAGGCAGGGCATGCGCATCGTCTTCGAGCTCAAGCGCGGGGTCAAGGCGCAGTCGGTCCTCAACCGGCTCTACAAGTTCACGCAGCTCCAGACGACGTTCGCCGTGAACAACGTCGTGATCGTCGACCGCTCGCCGCGCCTGCTGCCGATGCGCGACATGCTCAAGCACTTCCTCGAGCACCGCGCCGGCGTCGTGCGGCGCCGCACGCGCTACGACCTCACCAAGGCCCGCGAGCGCGCGCACGTGCTCGAGGGCTACCTGATCGCGCTCGACAACCTCGACGCGGTCATCGCGCTGATCCGCTCCTCGCAGGACGGCCCCACCGCCAAGGAGGGGCTGATGCGCGAGTTCGACATGTCCGAGGTGCAGGCGCAGGCGGTGCTCGACATGCGCCTGCAGCGCCTCACCGGCCTCGAGCGCGAGAAGATCAACGAGGAGTACCGCGAGCTCCAGGAGGAGATCGCCAGGCTCGAGCTGATCCTCGCCGACGAGACGGAGCTGTGGCGCGTGATCCGCGGCGAGCTCCTCGAGGTCAGGAAGCGCTTCGCCGACGAGCGCCGCACGCAGATCGTCGACCGCTTCGACGACCTCGACGACGACGACCTGATCCCCGAGGAGAAGATGGTCGTCACGCTCACGCGCCAGGGCTACATCAAGCGCACGCCCATCACCGCCTACAGGTCGCAGGGACGCGGCGGGCGCGGCGTAGCCAGCCAGCGCACGAAGGACGACGACCTCAACACGATGCTGCTGGTGGGCAGCTCGCACGACTACCTGCTGTTCTTCACGAACCGCGGGCGCGTGTTCCGCGAGAAGATCTACGACCTGCCCGAGTACGACAGGAACGCGCGCGGCGGGCACATCAGGAACGTGCTGCCGCGGCTGGGCGAGGACGAGTTCGTCCAGACCGTGCTGGGCATCGAGAGCTTCGAGCGCCACGGCTACTTCGTGTTCGCCACCAAGCGCGGGCTCGTCAAGCGCACCGCGATCTCCGAGTACGGCAACATCAACAGCGCCGGCCTGGTGGCCATCAACCTCGTGGGCGGCGACGAGCTCGTCGCCGTGCGCGTCACCGACGGCGCCGCCGACATCGTGCTCGGCACGCGCGGCGGCCAGGCGATCCGGTTCGAGGAGGGCGGCGCCCGCCAGACGGGCCGCGCCACGCAGGGCGTGATCGGCATCAGGCTAAAGGAGGGCGACGAGGTCGTGTCCCTGGCCGTGGTGCCGAAGGACGAGAAGGACGAGGCGCAGCTCCTCTCCGTCACCGAGAGCGGCCTCGGCAAGCGCACCCCCCTGAGGGAGTTCCCGGTGCAGAACCGCGGCGGCCAGGGCGTGATCGCCCACAAGCTCACGGCCCGCACCGGCGCGATGGTCAGCCTCGCCAAGGTGCTCGGCAGCGAGGAGCTCTTCGTGCTGGCCGAGGGCAGCCAGCTGATCCGCACGGCCGTCGACCAGGTGAGCGTCTACGGGCGCATCTCGCAGGGCGTGACGATCAAGAGGCTCGACGAGGGCGACAGGGTGGTGGCCGCGATGGTGCTGCCCAGCGACGAAGACCTGGCCGGGGCCGAGTGATGCCGGCGCGCAGGCAGCCTGTCTGGCTCGACTGCGACCCCGGCCACGACGACGCCTTCGCGATACTCACGGCGCTGCACCGCGCCGACCTCGTGGGCGTGTCGGTGGTGTCGGGCAACGCGCCCGTCGACAGGTGCCTGGCCAACGCGCTCGTCACCCTGCAGCTCGCGGGCGCGCGGGACGTGCCCGTGCACCGCGGCGCCGAGCGTCCCCTGGCGCGCGAGCCCAGGTACGCGCCGCACATCCACGGCGAGTCGGGCCTCGCCGGCCCCGAGCTGCCGCCCGTCGAGCTCGAGCCGCGCCCCGAGCACGCGGTGGCGGCGATCATCGACGCCTCGCGGCGCGTCGAGGGCCTGTGGCTCGTCGCCGTCGGGCCCTTCACGAACGTGGCCCTGGCGCTGCGCGAGGACCCGGGCCTGGCGCGGCGCCTCGCCGGCATCAGCCTGATGGGCGGCGCCTGGGGCGGCGGCAACATCACGCCGGTCGCCGAGTTCAACGTCTGGGCCGACCCGGAGGCCGCGGAGGCGGTGTTCGCGTCCGGCGCGAACGTCGTCATGGCCGGCCTCGACCTGACCCACCAGCTCGTCGTCGACGCGCAGCGGCGCGAGCGCGTGCGCGCGCTGAGCACGACGCTGGCGCGCTTCGCCGCCGACCTGCTCGACTACTTCTCGCAGGCCTACGCCAGCGTCTACCGGGTGCCGGCCGAGGGCCCGCTGCACGACCCCTGCGCGGTGCTGGCCGTCACCGACCCGCGGCTCTTCACGGCCAGCCGCCGGCGGGTGGAGGTGGAGACGACCTCCGAGCTCACGCGCGGCATGACGGTGGTGGACAGGCGCACGGGACGGCTCGTGGGCGAGCCGAACGCGACCGTGCTCGAGACGATAGACGCCGAGGCCGCGTTCGAACTGATACTCGAGGCGCTGGGCGCCGCGAGCGCCGAGGGGGTGCGGGCGTGATCGAGTTCAGCCACGTCACGAAGACCTACCCGCGCACGCACACGCACGCGCTGCGCGACGTCCACTTCCACGTGGGCCGCGGCGAGTTCGTGTACGTCACCGGCCACTCGGGCGCGGGGAAGTCGACGCTGCTGGCCCTGATCCTCAGGCGCATCCTGCCCAGCGAGGGCAGGGTGATCATCGGCGGCAACGACGTCGCGCGCCTGCGCGAGAGCCGGCTGCCGCACCTGCGGCGGCAGATCGGCATGGTCTTCCAGGACCACAGGCTGCTGCCGCACCTGACCGCGTTCGAGAACCTCACGTTCGTGCTGCGCGCCACGGCCACGCGCGGCAACCACGAGCAGAAGGCGCTCGCGGCGCTGCGCAACGTGGGCCTGGCGCACAAGCGCAAGGCCTACCCGATCGAGCTCAGCCTGGGCGAGCAGCAGCGCGTGGCGATCGCGCGCGCCATGGTCACCGACCCGCCCCTCCTGCTGGCCGACGAGCCCACGGGCAACCTCGACCCCGACACCGCGATGGAGATCCTCGAGCTCCTCAACGACATCAACCTGCGCGGCACGACGGTGCTGGTGGCGACGCACGCCCGCGAGCTCGTCGACCGCTTCAAGCGCCGCACGCTGGTGCTGCGCAACGGCGAGCTGGTGCGCGACGACGCCGGAGGCGGCTACTCGCTCTGAGGGTCGTCCGCCGGCGCGCTCCTCCGCGAAGCTACGGGCGCCGACCATCGGCGGCCGTGAGGCACGGGCTCCACGGGCCCTGGGCGGCTGGCCTCCGCGCGCCTCACGGCGCCACCTTGCGCGCCATGCCGGCCGCCCACCGCCACCACTCGTCGCTCTCGCTGTACTCGGCCGCGAAGCGCGCGAAGGCCCAGGCCCTGACGCGGACCACGTCGAGGCCCAGCAGGTCCGCCCAGTACCGGAGGAAGCCCGCTGGGTCCGCCGCCAAGCGCTCCCTGACGTCGAAGAGGTGCCGCGTGGCGTCGTAGGCCCTGTCGCCCACGAACGGCCTGGGGTCGATGATCAGCCACGGCTCGCGCTCGGCGGCGAGGACGTTGCCGGCGTGGGCGTCGGTGACCAGCAGGACGTCGTCCGGCCCGGGACGCGACAGTTCCCGCCACGACGCGATGCCCTCCCGCACCAGGCCGGGGTCGGGCCAGCGGGCCTCCTCCTCCGCGGTGACCGCGCTCCAGCGGTCGATCAGCTCGGAGAGGTGCCTGAAGCCGTGATCGGGACCGACCGGTCGCCAGGCGCGGCGGAGGAGGCCGGCCAGCACGCGGTCGCGCTCCTCGGCCGGACGCGTCCTCAGGCTGTGTCCCGGGACGCAGCGCTCGAGCAGCAGGGCCCCGCTCTCCTCGTCAGCCGCGAGCAGCCTGACCGTCGGGTCGCCGTCCCAGAACCGCAGGCCGGCGGCCTGGTCGCGGTCCTCCATGAACGGGAACCCGACCTTCAGCACGACGGCGGTGCCGTCCCTGGTCTCCCCCGGCACCACCGCGGACGTGTAGCCCTCGTGGTCGAGGGGTCTGCCGAGCGAGAGCCCCCAGCGGCGGGCCAGCTCCTCCACGAGACCCGGCACCGAGTCGAGCCAAGCGGGCCCCCGCGGGTCCGTCATGACCACCATCCGCACGCGCTCCGGGATCAGGGGCGAGCCGGTCGCGGGCCCCGCGAGCCACCCCGCCGCGTCACCCCCGCGCGCCTCCTCAGGTCCTCCTTCGCTCACGGGCGGACACCTTACACGGTCCGCGGGGTCGGCGCGGGCGGCCGCCACGACCCCGCGCAGGGTCGCGGCGGGGTGCGGAACCCGGCCTCAGGGGGCCAGCCGGCGCGCCAGGTCGTTGGCGCGCCGCCAATCCTCGTCGTCGTCGCGGCGCTCCGCGGCGTAGCGCGCGAACGTCCAGGACCTCACCCTCGCCTCGTCCAGGTCGAGCAGGGCGGCCCAGCTCCGCACGAAGCCGCTCGGGTCCGCCTCGAGCCGCTCCCGCTGGTCGAAGAGGTGCTGCGTCGCGTCGTAGGCCCTGTCGCCCACGAACGGCTTCGGGTCGATGAGCAGCCAGGGCTCGCGCTGGGCGGCGAGCGCGTTGCCGGCGTGCGCGTCGGTGGCCAGCAGGACGTCGTCGCGGCCCGGTCGCGCGAGCTCGCGCCACGCGGCCAGCCCCTCCCTCACGAGGTCCGGGTCGGGCCACCTGGCCTCGTCGGCCTCCGTCCCCTCGCTCCAGTAGGCGATCATCCGCTCCAGGTGCCGGAAGCCGGCCCGCGGTGAGGCGGGTCGCCAGAGCCGGCGCAGGAGCCCGGCCAGGACGGCGTCGCGCTCGGGCTCCGGCAGCGCCCTCAGGTCGTGCCCTGGCAGGCAGCGCTCCAGCAGCAGGGCGTGGCGCTCGTCGTCGGCCTCGAGCAGCCGGACCGTGGGGTCGCCGTCCCAGAACCGCAGGCCCGCGGCCTCGTCGAGACCCTCCATGTGCGGGAACGACAGCTTGAGGACGGCCGGCGTGCCGTCCTCGCGCTCCGCCGGCAGCACGACCGCCGTGTAGCCGCCGTGGTCGAACGCCGGGCCCAGCGAGAGCCCCCAACGGCGGGAGAGGTCCGCGACGAGCGCCGGCAGGCCGGCGAGCCACGCCCTTCCCTCCGGCTCCCGCTCGGCGAGCCCCCTGACCCGCGCCGGCACCAGGAGCCCTGCCGTCAACGCGCGCTCCTCGCTCGGCGCGGCCGCGCCCCGCGGACGGCCGACGAGCGTCCCGCTCGCCCCGCCGGTGCCCTGACCGTCACAGCTGCATGACGCTGTAGTCGAGCCGGTCCTCGTCGAGGAGGAGCTCGAGGAACTGCAGCTTGCCCAGGGCGTCGATCATCGCGAAGCAGTTGTCGCGGTCGACGTAGACGCCCTCCTTCATCACGGTGTGGCCGTAGACGCCGAACCTGTGGCCCGCCTGCCTGACCAGCTCGGGCTTCTTGTACCACCAGGTCTTCGTGTCGGGGTCGTGATAGAAGAAGTCGTCGAAGACCTGCATGCCCGGCAGCGGGCCGGCGTGGGCGAACTGCACGCCGTGGAAGACCTGCTCGCGCGGCATCTCCCTGAACCAGGCCACGAGGTCATCGGGCAGCGCCAGGCCGCCGTGCGACTCGTCGAACTCCACGTGCTTCAGGCCGCCGCGCGTGCTCAGCTCGTAGCGGTGGTCCATGGCGACCTCGTCGTGGTTGCCGAGGATGACGGTCACGTTGCCGGCGGCGGCGTCGACGAAGCGTTTGAAGCGGTAGAGCTCACGGATCTGCGCCTTCGCCGCGCGCCTGAGGTGGTCGGGGTTGGCAGGGTCGTAAGGCTCCTCCCCCACGGCGTTCGCGTAGGCGCGCTCGTCCTTGTAGTGGACGAGGTCGCCGACGCACACGACCTGGTAGCGGCCCTCGAGCACCGGCGCCGTCGGCTCGAGCGCCGGCGTGCACGCGGCCGCCGCCTTGAGCACGCGCCACAGCTCGGGCCACTGCCCGTGGACGTCGCCCACGGCGATGACCTTGATCACGGGTCGCCCCAGCCGATCACGAGCCCACCGCGACCTTGCCGACGAGCAGCGACCTCAGCTTGCCGTAGAGCTCGCGCGACTCCTCCGGCGTGCGCCCGTAGCCGCCGTAGCGGACGACGAGCCTGGCGGCCTGGGAGCCGAGCCCCTCCTCCTTCAGCCTCTCGACGAGCCTGTCTATGACCTGGTGCGCCTCGGGGCGGTCCTCCCGCGGCTCCGTCTCGGGGCGCTCCCCGAGGGCTCCCGCAGACGCAGACCCCGCCGTCGCGGCGGCCGCCTCCGCCGGGGAGGGCCCGTCGACCGGCGTCCCGAGCCACGCGTCCTCACCGGGCCGGACCGGAGCGCCGGGGCCGTCGATCGCCTCCTCCAGCTCCTCGACGAGCACGTCGCCGGTCTCCGGGTCGTGCGGCGCCCAGCCGGACGCGCCGCCAGCCGCCATGCCGAACTGGGCGGCGCAGAGGGAGAGCGCGGCCTCGGCCAGCGCGGAGGCCGAGGATAGCTCCGAGCCGGGCACCGCGCCGGCGGGCAGCGCGGCCACGGCGGAGCGGGTCACGCCCTCGACGGTCAGGTTGCAGACGAGCGCCGCGCCACCCAGGGGCAGGAGCTGGCACGACCAGCCATCGGGCGACACGGCCTCGTCGAGGCGCGACCGCACGGCCGCGGCCGTGAGCCGCGGCGCCACGAGCGCCCGCCGACGGTCCGGCGAGAGCTCCTGGAGCGCCCATGCGCGGGCCGAGGGCGGGAACGGCGCGGAGAGACGGGCCCAAACGGGGCGCGACATCGGCTCATGATAACAGCGTCCCCATCGCGCCCGACGAGGCATCCTCCACGTGTGGATGGGCGTTCGGGAGGGTGCTGTAAGGTAGTCTCATGTCCCGTTCCGGAGCCGCCTCGGGCGTTAAGGCACCGTCCCTCCTGGTCGTCCTGGCTCTGTCGCTGGCGCTCTCGTGCGCCGGCGCGGGCGCCGCGCCGGCGGCCCCGCCGCCCGCGCAGGGCACGCCGACGGTGATGGTCGACGCCTTCAGGTACGAGCTCGGCGACACCCTCACGGTGAGGGGCAGCGGGCTCGAGCCGGCGGCCGGCTACGTCGTCAGGCTCACCTCGCCGGGCGGCGAGGTCACCGAGACGTCCGTGACGGCGACGCGCGCCGGCACCCTCACCGCCAGCGCCACGCTCGACGAGGCCGGCGCCTGGACGGTGGCGCTGACTGGCCCGGGCGTCGACGCGCGCCTCGGCGTGAGGGTCGTCGGTCCCGCGGCGGAGGAGCCGGCGCCGGGCCAGGGGGCCGGGGAGCCTGGCCCCGAGGAGCGGGCCGGAGGAGCGGAAGAGCCGGGCGCCGGAGGCGACGAGCCGGGCGCCGGAGCGGACGAGCCGGGCGCCGCAGCCGATGAGCCTGACGGCGGGGCTGAGGAGCAGGGCGCCGGAGCCGAGGAGCAGGACCAGGCCCCTGGGGCCCAGGGCGCGCCCCTGCCGGGCGAGCCCGTCGTCCCGCCCGCGCAGGCGCGCGGCGCCATAGACGTCGCGCTCGAGCGCGGGGACCTCGTCGGCCGACGCAACGGCGTGGAGGCCTGGCGCCTCTCGTTCGGCGCCGGCAGCGGGGAGACGGCCGGTCTGCTCGAGGACGGGGACACCGTGCTCGTCGGGCACGGCAACCACCTGCTGCAGGTCGACAGGCTCACGGGCACGGTGCAGAGGCGCGAGCGCCTGCCTGCCCAGGTGACCGACGTGGCCGAGGGCGAGGACGGGATCGTCGTCACCGTGCGCTACTCCGGCGGCGAGGAGGCGCGCTTCGCCTGGCCGCCCGAACGTCCGCCGGCGTTCGACCCCGACCCGAGCCTCTACGCCTGGCTCCGCGCCGAGGCCGAGGTGGCCGACCCGGAGGCGCAGCTGTCGCGCGACCCCACCAACCCTTGGCTCTACGTGGCGGTAGCCAGGCAGCGGCCGGAGGAGGCCGCGACGCTGCGGCGCGGCGCCCTGGCGCAGGCGCAGACGTTCTACGAGCACGCCCAGCTCGCCCAGGCGTTCATGGCGGCCCCGTCGCGCGACGAGTCCCTCGCGGCCCAGGCGATGAACGCGGCCCTGGAGGACTTCGCGGCGCGCGGCTACCGCGGCTCGCTGCTCCTCGACCCGGGCCTCGTCGAGGCGTACGGCTTCCCGCACGTGGGCCTGCGCCGGGCCCTGGAGGCCGAGGACCGCGCGTCAGCCGACTTCTGGGCGCCGTGGCTCAACCGCCTCGCCGGCGACGGCGCGCCGGGCGCGCGGGAGCTGCTCGACCGCTACGCCGACGTGCTGCAGGCCGCTGGCGAGGACGATGCCGCCGCCACCTGGCGCGAGCTGGCCGCCGCCAGCAGCGGCGCCGACACCACCACCGCCCTCGAGAGGGCCGCGGCCGCGGTGGGCAGCACCGGGTGGTACGGGGTGCTCGCTCTCCTGGTCGCCGCGGTCGCGCTGCGGCTGACGCTCCTCGCCAAGTACTGGCGCGCGCAGACGCTGACGCTCCGCCAGCGACGCGAGGCCGGCCGGAGCACCGGGCGCTTCGCGCGGGCGCTGACGCTGCGCTACGCGACGTTCACCGAGAAGCTCGTCGTCCTCCTGCTCTTCGCCGCGATGGTCGCCGTGGCGGCGCTGGGCGGCTGGGCGGAGCGGGCCGACGACCTGCCGGAGGCGCTCGGCTCGGGGAGCCTGGCCACGCCGACCGCCGCGGCGCTGCTGCGGGAGGCAAGGGAGGGCCCCGACACGGTGTTCCTGCTGGCCTACGCGGCCCAGACCGCGGGCGACGACGAGGCGGCCAACGCGCTCTACCGCGAGCTGACGAGCGACCCCGACGCCATGAACAACCTCGGCGTGCTGCGCGGCGAGCCGGAGCTGTTCCGGCTGGCCCTCGACCTGAGCCCCGGTCACCCGGAGGCCGCGTTCAACCTCGGCGAGAGGACGAACCCGTCGCGCCTCATGGAGGCGTACCGCCCCGACGAGCCCCTGCTGGCGGCGCCCGACCGGGAGCGGCTGGCCCGCGCCTTCGGCGGCAGCCCCTGGGAGTCCCTCGGCGCGGCGTTCACGAACCCGTTCGCGGAGCTGCGCGAGCTGAACCCCATCGCGCCGCCGTGGCTGTGGACGGCGGTCGTCGTGCTGTTCCTAGCCTGGGCCGCCTGGACGTTCCTGACGGTGTTCTTCCCGCGTCCGCAGGCGGCGCTCAACGCCCCGCGCACGATCGTCTACCACCTGCTCGCCCTGCTGCTGCCTGGCAGCGGCCTGGCGGACGAGCTGTGGGGCGTGGTGCTGCTCGTGCCGTGGGCGATCTTCGGCCTCGACACGCTGCGGCACCTGACCGGCTTCGGCGGCGCCCCGGCGCTGCCCTACGACACCGACATCGTGGCGCTGGTCCTGATCTACGTGGTGAACACGGTGGCCTTCGCCGTCGAGTACGCGTCGTACAGCCGCCGGATGCGCGACCTGCGCGCCGAGCACCCCGAGCTCGCCGCGGCGTACGGCCTCAGGCCCTGAGGACGGCCGCCCCCGCGTCCGCGGCGCCAGGCGCGCCCGCGGTCGGCGGCTACTGGCTCGTCGCTTCGGCCGCCGTCCTGTGGGCGCTGCTGGGCGTGTTCTCCCAGCGCCTGCTGGCGTCGGGCGTGCCGGCCACCGAGGTCGCGTTCTGGCGCGCGGCGCTGGCCTCGCCGCTCTTCCTGGCGCACGCGGCCCGCACGCGGGCGCTGCGCGTGCGTCCGCGCGACCTGCCCGCCGTGGTCGGCTTCGCCCTCGTCGGGGTGACGCTGTTCTACGCCAGCCTGAACCTGGCGATCGACGCGGGCGGCGTGAGCCTGGCGTTCGTGCTGCTCTACACGGCCCCCGCCTTCGTGGCGCTGCTCGCCGCGGCGCTGCTCGGCGAGAGGCTGACCCGCCTCAAGGGCGCGCTCGTGGCGCTGTCGGTCGTCGGGGTCGCGCTGGTGAGCGCCTCCGGCGGCGCAGGGGTGCGCCCGTCGCCGGCGGCCGTGGCGTGGGGACTCGCCGCCGGCCTGTCGTACTCGAGCTACTACCTCTTCGGCAAGTGGGCGCTGCGCCGCTACGCGCCCGCCACGGTGTTCGCCTACGTCATGCCCGTCGGCGCCCTCGGCCTGCTGCCCCTCGTGCGATTCGAGGCCGTGGAGGCGGGCGGCGGCGCCTGGCTCGACCTGGCTCTGATGGCCGTGCTCTCGACGTACGTGGCCTACTTCGTCTACTACACGGGCCTGCGGTCCGTGGAGGCGTCGCGCGCCGTGCTCGTCGCCACGCTCGAGCCGGTGCTGGCGACGCTGCTCGCCGCGGCCCTGTTCGGCGAGCGGCTCGGGGCGCTGGGCGTGCTGGGCGGGCTGCTCGTCCTCGCCGCCGCCGTCCTCGCCTCTGCCCCTGGCGTCCCGCGGGCCCTTGTCGGGCGCCGGCCGCGGTGATAGTCTTGCATCCTTATTCATGGTCGGTGCATAGATACCGGCCGGCGCAGAGGGATGATCACCAGGATGAAGCAGGGCGGCAAGCACGTCGGCAAGGTGGTGCTCGCCTACTCGGGCGGGCTCGACACCTCGGTCATCCTCCACTGGCTCAAGGCCACCTACGGCGCCGAGGTCGTCGCCTTCACCGCCGACATCGGCCAGGGCGACGAGGTGCAGGAGGCCAAGGCCAAGGCGCTGCGCACCGGCGCCAGCGCCGCCTACGCCGACGACCTCCGCGAGGAGTTCGTCCGCGACTACGTGTTCCCGGTGCTGCGGTCGGGGGCGGTCTACGAGGGCTACTACCTGCTCGGCACTTCCTTCGCCCGGCCGCTGATCGCCAAGCGGATGATCGCGATCGCCGAGGCCGAGGGCGCCGACGCCGTCGCTCACGGCGCGACCGGCAAGGGCAACGACCAGGTGCGCTTCGAGCTCTCGGCCTACGCGCTCAAGCCGGACGTCAAGGTCATCGCGCCGTGGCGCGAGTGGGACCTCAAGGGCCGCGAGGACTGCATCGCCTACGCGAAGGCGCACGGCATCGACGTGCCCGTGACCAAGGAGAAGCCGTACTCGATGGACGCGAACGCCTACCACATCAGCTACGAGGGCGGCGTCCTCGAGGACCCCTGGGCCGCGCCGCCCAAGGGCATGTGGCGCCGCACCGTGGACCCGGAGGACGCCCCCGACGAGCCCGAGGAGGTCGTCGTGGCGTTCGAGCACGGCACGCCCGTGGCGCTGAACGGCGAGCGCCTCTCGCCCTACGCGCTGCTCGAGAGGGCCAACGAGGTCGCCGGCCGGCACGGCGTGGGGCGCGTGGACATCGTCGAGAACCGGTTCGTGGGCATGAAGTCGCGCGGCTGCTACGAGACGCCGGGCGGCACGCTGCTGTTCCACGCCCACAAGGCCGTCGAGTCGCTGACGCTCGACCGCCAGGTCCTGCAGCTCCGCGACGAGCTGGTGCCGAAGTACGCCGCGGCCGTCTACAACGGCTTCTGGTTCTCGCCCGAGCGCGAGGCGCTGCAGCGGCTCATGGACGACGTCCAGGCGCCCGTGACGGGCGAGGCGCGCCTGAGGCTCTACAAGGGCTCCGTCACGGTCACCGGCCGCCGGTCGCCCAACTCCCTCTACCGGCAGGACGTCGTCACGTTCGAGGAGGACGACGTCTACGACCAGGCCGACGCCGACGGCTTCATCAAGCTCAACGCCCTGCGCCTGCGCATCCGCACGCAGCTCGCCCAGGCGCGCTCCGCCGCCGCGTCAGCGGACGAGGCGGCGGAGGCCGCGCCGGTCGCCGAGGTCTCCTGAGTTGCCCGCGACCGCGATCTGGCCGCGGGAGGCCGGCACCGCCCGCTCGTCGGTGAGGCTGAGGGAGGCCACCCCCGCCGACGCCGCGCGCCTCGCCGAGCTCTACGCCGCCTCCGGAGCGCCGCACCAGGACGCCGCCGAGATCAGGGCGTGGCTGGCGAGGGGCGGCACGCTCCTCGTGGAGCGGGTGGACGGCCCCGTGCTCGCCGCCGTGCGTTGGCTGCCGACCGAGGCCGGGTGGCGCGTGGAGCGCGTCACGACGCGCCCCGAGGAACGGGGCAACGGCTTCGGCCGCTGGCTGATGACGAAGCTGGAGGCGCTGGCGATACGGGGCAACGTCCCGCTCCTCGACCTCGAGCTCGACGAGGAGGCGCTCCTCCCCTACTACCGGCGCCTGGGCTACCGCCAGGAGGGCGCCTCGCCGCTGCGGCTCACGAAGCGCGTGGGCGGCGTCTGGCAGCGGCAGGTCGCGCCGTGACGGCGGCGGGTCGCGCTCCGGGAGCGCCGCGGCTCGCCGCGGGCGCGGCGGGGCGCGGGGGCGCACGGTCCTGGCCATGACGACGAAGAAGGGCTCCACGATGTGGGGCGGCCGCTTCGCCGAGCCCACCGACGAGCTGGTCAGGCGCGTCAACGCCTCGGTGGGCGTCGACGGCGCCATGGTCGAGGAGGACGTCGCGGGCTCGCTCGCCCACGCGCGCATGCTCACCGAGCAGGGGATCCTCACGGCCGAGGAGGGCAGGGCCATCGAGGAGGGCCTCCGCGGGGTGCTGGACGACGTCAGGGCGGGCCGGCTCGAGCTCAGCGAGGAGCACGAGGACGTCCACATGAACGTCGAGCACCACCTGACGGCGCGCATCGGGCCGGTCGGCGGCAAGCTCCACACCGCGCGGAGCCGCAACGACCAGGTGGCGACGGACATGCGCCTCCACCTCAAGCGTCGCGGCGGGGCCGTGATCGCGCTCATCGACGAGCTGAGGGCCGTGCTCGTCGACCTGGCCGAGGAGCACCTCGGCGTCGTCATGCCCGGCTACACCCACCTGCAGGTCGCGCAGCCCGTGCTGCTCTCGCACCACCTGCTCGCCTACTTCGAGATGCTCGGCCGCGACAGGGGCAGGATGAGTGACGCCCTGGCGCGGGCCGACGAGTCGCCGCTGGGCGCGGGCGCCCTGGCCGGCACCACCTTCCCGATCGACAGGCGGCGCACCGCGGAGCTGCTCGGCTTCGCGCGCGTGGCCAGGAACTCGCTCGACGCCGTCTCGGACCGCGACTTCGTGATCGAGACGGTGGCGGCGCTGGCGGTGCTGATGATGCACCTCTCGCGCCTCAGCGAGGAGCTGATCCTCTGGTCGAGCGCCGAGTTCGGCTTCGTCACCCTGCCCGACGCCTACACCACGGGCAGCTCGATGATGCCGCAGAAGAAGAACCCCGACGTGTGCGAGCTGGTGAGGGGCAAGACCGGGCGCGTCTACGGCGCGCTCGTGGGCATCCTCACGGTGATGAAGGGCCTGCCGCTGGCCTACGACAAGGACATGCAGGAGGACAAGCAGGGTCTATTCGACGCCCTCGACACGGCCGAGGACTCCCTGCGGCTCTACGTGGGCATGCTGCCGCGCGTGAAGTTCCACGAGCGGCGCATGCGCCAGGCCGCCGAGGGCGGCTTCTCGAACGCCACCGACCTCGCTGACTACCTCGTCCGCCGGGGCGTGCCCTTCCGGGAGGCGCACCACGTCGTGGGCAGGCTCGTGGCGCTGGCCCTGGACGAGGGCGTGGGCCTCTCGGACCTCCCGCTGGAGAGGATGCGCGAGGCGGACGAGCGCATCGGCGAGGACGTGTACGAGGCGCTGAGCCTGGAGAGCGTGGTGAACGCGCGCGCCAGCTTCGGCGGCACGGCGACGGCGCGCGTCGCTGAGGCCATCGCCGCCGCCAAGGAGGAGCTGGACCGTGGCTCTTGAGACCTTGCAGCCGCCCCCGGCGGCGGAGGGCGCGTCCGTGTCCGTCAGGCACGCGCGCGCCGAGGACGTGCCGCTGATCTTCGAGAACATCGGCTACTGGGCGAGCCAGGGGCGCATGCTCGTGCGGCCCATGCAGAACATCTTCGAGAACCTCCGCGACTTCTTCGTCGCCGAGATCGAGACGGAAGGGGGCAGGCGCTTCGCCGGCAACGGCGCCCTGCACATCCTGTGGGGCGACATCGCCGAGGTGCGCGGCCTCGCCGTGGCGCCCGAGGTGCGCGCCCGCGGCGTGGGCAGGGCCCTCGTGGCGGCGTGCGAGCAGGAGGCCAGGCGCGTGGGCATCCCGGTGCTCTTCGCCTGGACCTACGAGGTCGAGTTCTTCCAGCGCTGCGGCTTCACGCTGATCGACAAGACCCGCGACCTCCACCCGCGCGTGTGGTCGGAGTGCCTGCGCTGCCCGTTCTACGTGGGCTGCAACGAGAACGGCGTGGTCAAGCGCCTCGAGGGCGTGCCGATGCCGGCCAACCTGCCGGAGCCCCCGCCGGCGCAGGTGCCGCCGGGCATCCGCTGAGACCGGGGCACCCCGCGGCGGCGCGTACCGCCGTGCCGCAGCGGCGGAGCAGGGCGCCGCGGTCCCAGGCGCGCCGGCTCGCCCTGAGGCGGCCGACGCGCCGGGCGCGGTCCGCCGGGCCGGGTCCTGGGCGATACTCGGGTCCATGACCCGCAAGAGGGTGCTGCTCGCCCACACCGGCGGCACCGTAGGCATGCGCCGCGGACCGGGCGGCTACGAGCCGGCCCCGGGCCACCTGGCCGGCCTGCTCGCCGGGCTGCCCGAGCTCTCAGCGCCCGAGCTGCCGGAGACGCAGCTCATAGAGTTCGACCCGCTGCTCGACTCCGCCGACATGGCGCCGAGCGACTGGCTGCGCGTGGCGCGGCTCATCGCGAGCCGCTACGCGGAGTTCGACGGTTTCGTCGTCCTCCACGGCACCGACACGCTGGCCTACACCGCCGCGGCCCTCTCTTTCCTGCTCGAGGGCTTGGGCAAGCCGGTGGTCGTCACCGGCTCGCAGCTGCCCCTCGGCGAGGTGAGGAGCGACGCCCGCGACAACCTCGTCGGCGCCCTGCTCGTCGCCGCCGCCGGCGCCATCCGCGAGGTGAGTGTCTGCTTCGGCGGGCTGGTGATGCGCGGCAACCGCGTGACCAAGGTCTCGTCCACGGGCTTCGCGGCGTTCGACTCCCCCAACCACCCGCCGCTCGCCCGTCTGGGCGTGACGATCGAGCCGGGCCCGGCCGCGCCTCGTCCGCCGCAGGACGGCCCTCTGCGCGTGGCGGACCTCGCCCCGGTGAGCGTCGCGGCGCTGCGGCTCTTCCCCGGCATCACGCCGGACCTGGTCGCGAACGTCCTCAGGCCGCCGCTCGCCGGCCTGGTGCTGGAAACTTACGGCGCCGGCAACGCGCCCGGTCGAGACCCCGCGCTCCTCGAGGCCATCGCTGCGGCCGTGGAGCGCGGGGTCGTCGTCGTGAACACCACCCAGTGCCTGCGCGGCGGCGTGGACATGGACGGCTACGCCACGGGCTCGGCGCTGCGCCGCGTCGGCGTCGTCTCCGGCGCCGACATGACGCCGGAGGCGGCCCTCGCCAAGCTGATCTGGCTCCTGGGGCAAGGCCTGGAGCCGGCGCTGGTGAGGGAGCTCGCCGCCCGCGACCTGCGCGGGGAGCTGACGGCGTGAGGGGCGACGACGACCACGGGGCGCGCCCGACGCGCCCGGCCGCCGGCACCCCGGCGCCGCGCGGCGCACGCCCCCAGCGGACGCGCCGCCGCCTGGGCTGGTCCCTGGCTGTGCTGTGGGCGGCCTTCATCTTCTGGCAGTCGAGCACGCCTGACGCCGGCGGGATGCTCGACTGGCTGCCGCCCGGCTCGGACAAGGTCGCCCACGCCGTCGCGTTCCTGGTCCTCGCCGGCCTGCTCACGCTGGCGACGGGCAGGCCGCTCGTCGCGGCCGCGCTGGCGGTCCTCTACGGCGCCAGCGACGAGGTCCACCAGGCGTTCGTGCCGGGCCGGAGCAGCGACGCCCTCGACCTCGTCGCCGACACGGCGGGCGCCGCCCTGGGCGCCTGGCTCGTGGCCCGGGCCCTGCGCCGGCGGGGGCGCGGAGCGGTCTGAGGGCGCGTGGGCCGCGCGCGGCGACGGGCGGCGGGGACGAGGGAGGCGTCACGCCCGGACCGGCCGCCATGCGACCCTCGGAGTCCGCGAGGTGTGCGCTATCCCCGCGGGCCGCGGACGCGGCGGCGGGTACGATGGCCGCCGTGACCTCCGGCGGGCACGCCCCCGACCTCAAGCTCGTCATCGTCGGCGCCGGCCGCATGGGCGGTGCCGTGCTGCAGGGCGCCCTCGGCGCCGGCGTCATCGCGCCGGACGAGGTGGCCATCTACCACCCCAACGAGCGGCGCGGCGCCGAGCTCTCCGAGCGGCACGGCGTGGCGTACGTGGGCGACGCGGGCATCACGCGCGCCGAGTACGTGCTGCTCGCCGTCAAGCCGCAGTCGTTCCCGCGCGTGGCGCCCCTCGTGGCGCGCCGCGACGCCGGCTTCATATCGCTGATGGCGGGCGTGCCCGCGCGCCGCATCGCCGAGCGCGTCGGCAGCCGCCGCGTGATAAGGGCGATGCCGAACCTCGGGGCCAGCCTGGGCGTGAGCGCCACGGCGCTGGCGGCGCTGCCGGAGGCGCGGCCCGAGGACGTCAGCGTGGCCAGGAGCCTCTTCGGCGCCGTGGGCAGCGTCTACGACCTGCGCGAGGAGCAGTTCGACGCCTTCACCGGCATGGCCGGCTCCGGCCCGGCCTACGCCGCCGTCGTGGCCGAGGCCCTCGCCGACGGCGGCGTGCGGGTCGGTCTCGACAGGACGCTGGCGCGGGACCTGGCCAGGCAGGTGCTGCTCGCCGCCGCCAGGCTGCTCGAGACCCGCCACCCGAGCGAGCTGAAGGACGAGGTGTCGTCGGCGGGGGGCACGGCGATCGCCGGCGTGCGCACGCTCGAGCGTCACCGCCTGCGCTTCGCCCTCATCGACGCCGTCGAGGAGGCCACCAAGCGCGCCGGCGAGCTCAGCCAGGAGGAGCCATGAGACGCTTCCGGCCCCACGCCGTCGTCTGGCGCGGCGCCCGCCTGCGGCCCCGCGCCGGCGCCGGGTTCGGTGCCCGCGTCGGGCGCCGCGCCGCCCTGGCGCTGGCGGCCTCGGTCGCCCTGCTCGCCGCGCCTGTCGCGTGGGCGCAGGACTACTACCCGAGCCGGCCCGGCATGAGCTGGACCTACTCCTCGGGCGAGACGCAGACGCTGTCAGGGCCCCGCGACCTGGGCGGACGCCAGGTGCTCGTGCTGACTCACTACTTCGACGGCGTGCCGATCTCGGAGGACTACCTCGTCTACTCGGAGGAGGGCGTGTTCACCTACGGCTCGGCCGCGGGCGGCCAGGTCTACCAGTACCAGCCCGCGCTGGTCGTCTACCCGCCGGCGCCGCTCGAGGCCGGCAAGGCCTGGACCGGCACGACGTCGCTGCCGGGCTTCGACCTCACCCTCAGCGCCGAGGTGCTGGGCCTGCGCGGAGTGGCGACGCCGGCCGGGCGCTTCAACGCCTTCCTGATCAGGCAGACGACGCTGACGAGCAACGGCGGACGCACGGTCCTCGACATCTACTTCGTCCCTACGGTGGGCATCGTCAGGTTCGAGACCCAGGACGGCACCGTCATCGACCTCATCGAGAAGAGCTTCTGAGCCCGCCGGACCGACGGACCGGGTAGGGCGCGGCCGAGCCCTCGTCCAGGGGCCCGCGGCGGGCCGAGGACAGCTCTAGGGGGCCGGACGCTCGCTCACTCGCCCAGCACCTCGCGCCGCAGCGCGGCGAGGCGGTCCGCGGCCAGGGCTTCCCTGATGCGGTCCATGAGCCGCGCCATGAACCTAAGGTTGTGGATCGTCGCGAGCTGCTGGCCGAGCTGCTCGCCGGCCTTGAACAGGTGCCGCAGGTAGGCGCGCGTGTAGTGCGCGCACGTGTAGCAGTCGCAGCCCTCCTCCACGGGCCGCAGGTCGCGGGCGAAGCGCGCGTTGTAGATGTTGATGCGGTGGCGGGCGTTCACGCCGCGCTTCGCGCTCTCCTCCTCGCCGGCGAAGGTCAGGAGGGCGCCGGCGCGGGCGCTGCGCGTGGGCATCACGCAGTCGAAGGTGTCCATGCCCCTCTCGACCGCCGCGAACACGCCGGCCACGTCCCCGATGCCGAGCAGGTGGCGCGGCTTCTCAATCGGCAGCAGCGGCTCCGTCCAGTCGAGCACCAGGTTCATCTCCTCGTGGCCCTTGCCGAGGTTGCCCCCCACGGCGATGCCGTCGAAAGGCAGCGCGGAGACGAAGGCCGCGCTGCGCTCCCGTAGCGACCGGAACGCGCCGCCCTGGACGATGCCGAAGAGCGCCTGCCGGTAGCCGTGCAGCGGTCTGGAGGAGCTGAACGCCTCGAGGCTGCGCTCGGCCCAGCGGTGCGTGCGCTCCATCGAGGCCGCGGTGTAGGCTTCGTCGTGCAGCGGGCTCGTGCACTCGTCGAAGGCCAGCACGATGTCAGCGCCGAGCTGCCGCTGCAGCTCGATCGAGCGCTCGGGCGTGAACAGGTGCGTCGAGCCGTCGATGTGGCTGCGGAACACCACCCCGTCCTCGCCGACCTTCACCAGACCTTCACCGACCTTCTGCGGGGCCCGCGTCGACTCGTCGGGGAAGATGCTCGCGACCTTGCCGACCCCGTGCTCGATCGAGGCGCCGAGCGAGAAGACCTGGAAGCCGCCGGAGTCGGTGAGGACGGGCCGCGGGAAGTTCATGAACCTGTGGAGGCCGCCGTGCGCCGCGACGACCTCGGCGCCGGGCCGCAGGTAGAGGTGGTAGGTGTTCGCGAACACGAGCTGCGTGCCCGTCGCGATCACGGCCTCGGGCGCCACGCTCTTCACGGTCGCCTGCGTGCCCACCGCGACGAAGGCCGGCGTCCGCACCGCGCCGTGCGGCGTGGTCAGCACGCCGAGGCGCGCTCGCCCGCGGCGGAGGACGACCTCGAACCCGAACTCGCCGCGGACCTGCTCCTCGGCCTCGGAAGGCGTCGCTGAGGGAGAGTCTCGCGCCGGCACGGGGAGCCATGCTAGCAGGGCGACCCCGTGTAAGGATCCCGTAAGAGCATGGTGAACTCGCTCACCACGAGGGCGGGCCAAGGTGAGTAGCATCACGTTGCGAGGCCAGCGAGCCTCGCCCCCTTGGAGGCTGTGAAGCCTGTCCTGCACTTGGGCGCTTGGGACAGGTGGAGCCAGTAGCGCAACCGGCCAGCGGTCTACTTCTCACGTTCGGCCCATAGGTTCCGAACGTGCCCGAAGCGACAACAAGGCTCCGGTCGAGCGCCCGGAAGGGCGATCGTCGGATGAGCGTCTTCACACCGCACCTCCCCGCGAACGGTGTCCGGCGGTCGTCCCTCCTTCGCCTGCTCCTCGCGGCCGCCTTCGCACTGGTCGGCACCGCCTGCGCGAACCCCGACAACGCCCCGGAGAGCGCCTACGACGAGGGCGAGCCCGCGGTGATCGACCACGCCGCCCTGCCCCTGGCCCAGCGCGTGATGGTGGGGGCGTTCACCTACGGCGGCGTCTGGCAGGGCATGGGGCCCGTGCTCGACCTCGAGGCCGAGCTGGGCCGGCGCCTCGACGTCGTCCACTGGTTCACGAACTGGCGCAACGAGGCCTACCCCGAGATGGTCATGGCGGTGGCGGAGGCGGGCAGGTACCCGCTGATCTCCTGGCAGCCGCACGACGTCGACGTCAGGGACATCGCCGCCGGGAAGCTCGACGACTACATCCGCTCCTGGGCGCGCGACCTCGCCGGCACCGGCGTCACCGTCTACCTGCGGCCGTTCCCCGAGATGAACGGCGAGTGGGTGAGCTGGAACGGCGACCCCGCGGGCCTCGTCGCCGCCTGGCGGCACATGGCCGCGCTCTTCGAGGAGGAGGGCGCCACCAACGTCCGCTGGGTCTTCAGCCCCAACGTCACCGACGAGCCGCGCGTGGCCTCGAACCGCATGGAGCTCTACTACCCGGGCGACGACGTCGTGGACGTCCTCGCGCTCGACGGCTACAACTGGGGCACCACGCGCCCCTGGACCGAGTGGCGGGCGTTCGAGGAGGTCTTCGCCTCCGGCTACGCGCGCATCACCGCGCTCGGCCCCCAGCCGGTGTGGTTCGCCGAGCTCGCCAGCTCCACCGAGGGCGGCGACAAGGCGGGCTGGGTGCAGTCCATGCTCGACTCCACGGCGTTCGCGCGCCTCGAGGCCATCGTCTGGTTCGACGAGCACAAGGAGGCCGACTGGCGCATGGTCGCGGACCCGCGCGTCGCCGACGCCTTCCGCGCCGGCCTGACGCGCGCCGACATCGCGGCGCGCTGAGCCGCGCGACCGGGCGCGGCGCGGCTCGCACGCGCGACCCCGGAGCCGCCTGGCCCGGACCATGTGACCCCCTCCCCCGCGGCCGGGTCCCGGCGCCCGCCCCGGACCACTGGGCGGGATGTCACGGCCGCCTCCGGCCCCTCCGGGGCTATGCTTGCGGGGCTTTGAGACGCCATCTCCCACTCTTCCTGCCGGTCTCGCTCGCGCTCCTCACAGTCACGGCCGCGGCCCAGCCCGCCTACGGGCTCGACGTCCTCTACGAGGGCCTCGAGAAGCCCGTCTCCGTGCTCGCGCTCGAGGGCGGCGGGCTCCTCCTCTCCTCCCTCGACGGACGCGTCTACCTGCTCGAGGACGGCGGGGTGCGCCCGCAGACGGTCCTCGACGTCACGCCCCGCGTCACCGCGCTGCAGGGAGAGCAGGGCTTCTACGGGGTCGCTCTCGAGCCGGAGGGCGCCGCCAGGGGCAGGCCCCGCTGGCTGGTGGCGGCCTACTCCGAGCGCGACACCGGCGACCTGATCGTCTCCGCGTTCCCCTACGACGACGAGGCCCACGTCGCGGACACGACCGCCGAGCGCGACCTCCTGCGCGTCGACGTGCCCGAGCCCTTCCACTACGCGGGGCACGTGAGCTTCGGCCCCGACGGCATGCTGTGGGTCAGCGTCGGCAACGGCGAGCGCTCGCCCGCGTACCTGCGCGTCCGCCCCTACTCCTCGCAGGACCTGTCGACGCTGCGCGGGAAGCTGCTGCGCCTCGACCTCTCCGGCGCCGCCCCGGGCGAGCCTTACGCCGTCCCCCCCGACAACCCGTTCGTGGGCCAGCCGGGCGCGCGGCCCGAGATCTACGCGTACGGCTTCCGGAACCCCTGGAAGTTCTCGTTCCACCCCGAGACCGGCGAGGTGCTGCTCGAGGACGTCGGCGAGGACCGCTGGGAGGAGGTCAACGTGGTACGCCGCGGCGGCGACCACGGCTGGCCGGCGCGCGAGGGCCGCGAGTGCCTGGCGTACCCCGACGCCCCCGGCCTGGTGGAGCCGCGCTGCGAGGATCTCGACCAGGTGCCTCCCCTCCACGTCTACGGGCACCTCGCCATCGACCCCGCGGGCGGCCAGGCCGCGACCGGCGGCGTCGTGGTGCGGGACCCCGAGCTGCCCGAGCTGGCGGGTCGCTACCTGTTCGCCGACTTCGTGACCGGGCGCGTCTGGGCGCTCGACCTCGAGACCGGGGCGGCCGAGGAGCTGCTCGACACCGACCTACCCATCACCGAGCTGGCCGAGGGGCCGCACGGCGAGGTGCTCGTCGCCGAGATCAACGGGACGCTGTCCCGGCTGGTGCGACGGCCCTGACCTCGCCGTCGGCCGACGCCAGGCCCGGCCCGTAGAGCCGGTCCAGCACCGCCGCGTAGAACCCCGAGTCGTCGATGCCGAGCTCGTCGACGAGCCCGGCGACGCGCGCGTAGGCGCTCTCCAGCCCGAGCTCGCCCGCCGCGACGGCGCTCGACACGTCGAGCAGCGCGCGCTCGGCGGGCGCCACGGCGGCGGGGTCGGCGCGGTACGCCGCCACGACCGCCGCCAGGCCGTGCACCAGGTCGGCGAGCTTCGTCATGGCCTCGACGGGCGCCACGTGCGTGGGCGCCACGGCCCCGTCGCGCACGCCGTCGATGGGGTTGATGTAGCGGGCGTACGCGACCCGGCGGTCCTCCCCGAACGGCTGCGCGACCGCCCACGCGAGCTTCGCGGCGCCGGCGCACAGCGAGAACCCGGGGTCGTAGGCGCTGGCGCGGCGGGCGAACAGCGCCGGGTTGGCGAACGGCGAGCCCGGGTCGGAGGAGATCGCCGCGAGCAGCGTCAGGGCGTCGGAGGTGACCTGGGAGAGGCCGAGGTCGTTGGTGGGCCCGTGCGCCAGCGGGTCGAGGTACGACTCGTTGATCAGCACCTGCAGGAGGAAGCCGGCGTCGACGTCGTAGGCCGTGGCCGCCTCCTCGAGGTGGGCCAGCAGCGGCGTGAGGCGGGCGAGCATGAACAGGCCCCACGGCGTGAGTGGCTCGTACGCCCCCGGTGCCTCGAGCCGCCGCTGCGCGGGCTCCTCGCCGTCCGCGAGCCGGTTCGCGTACGTGGCCACGCTCCCCGGCGGGCAGTAGGACGAGAGCCAGGGCGTCGCCGCGGGCGCGGGCTCCTCGACCTGCCGCGGCTGCTCGACGGCGAGCAGCGGCGGCAGCGGGAGGATCTCGAAGTCCTCCTGGTTCAGGCGCTGGACGGCGTGGACGTAGAGCCACGCGTCGCTGGGCCTGAGGTAGGTGCGTGCCACGTGGGCCGTGCCCGCGAACACGGAGAGGCTCAGCGCCAGCACCGCGGTGGCCACGCTGCCGGCGCGGCGGTACGCCGAGACCCCGAGGCTGGCGCGGGGACGCACCCAGGTGGTCACGGCCTCCTTGCGGACGCGCCCGGCCCGCGACGCCCGCCGCTGGGCCACGAACTGCGGCACCATGCGCGTGGCCGCCGTCACGTAGGCCAGGGCGTTGAGACCCCGCAGCAGCATCAGCGGCGCCACGCCGCGCAGCGCCACCCACAGCGCCCGCCCCCACGGGTCGCCCAGGCGCCTGGCGCCCGCGACGACGATGAGCAGGCTGGCGAGGGCGTCGATGCCGAGCCAAGCGGCGAGGGCCGTGGCCGGCATCGAGGCGTTCGGGAGAGCGTAGCGGAGGCCGAGGAGAGCGGGCAGGAGGAGCGCGAGGAAGAGCCCCAGGACGTTCTCGGCCTGCGCGGCGACGACGGTGAACGCCACGTTGGGCGCCAGGCCGCGGCGGCGCTCCGCCACGAAGAGCCGCTTGAGGGCGTTCTGGATGGCGCCGCCGTTCCAGCGCTCGACCTGGCGCAGGAAGCCGCCGAGGTGCGGCGGGTCCTCGGTGCGCATGAGCGCAGCGGGCACGAACCGCGCGTCCGCGCCGCGGCGCAGGACGACGGGGGTCCGGGGGCCGATGATGCTCGACAGCGGCCGCTCGCGGCCGTCCACCTCGAGGCGGAAGCCGCGCGCGTCGAGCTCGCCGGCGGTGGCGAGCTCCTCGGTCACCGGCGCGTTCTGCGCGGCCAGCGTCAGGTCGTGGTCCTCGGTGATCGTGTCGTCGGGCACCGGCAGCGCGTCGCGGCGCGCCACGAAGCCGCAGCCGACCACCGTGAAGAGGCGCGTGCGCCCGAACACCGCGCCCTCGCCGACCCGGCGGCACTGGCCGCCGCGCACGACCGCCGAGAACGCGTACTCGGCGTCGCGGCCGGCGGAGATCAGCCGCGACTGCAGCGAGGCGCCGGGCAGCGACCTCACGGCGCCCGACACCAGGGCGGCGTCCTCGAGGACGTAGCCGTGGCGGCCGTCGCCCAAGCGCCTGAAGTCGAGGCGGTAGGTGGCGCGGCGCGCCGCGGCGGCGAAGCCGGGGTGCAGCTCGGTGTCGCCGTCGACGATGAGGACCCTCTCGGCGACGAGGAGGCCCCGCTCGAGCAGCAGGTTGACGCTGCGCGCCTTCGACACCGGCAGGCGGTACTCGACGACGACGACCGCGGTCCTGGCGCCCTCGCGGCGCCAGCGCGTGACCGTGCAGTCGGCCAGCGCCTCCGGCTCCAGCGCCGCGTAGCCGGACGCGGCCAGCGTCGCCGCGACCACGGCGGGCGTGTCGTCGGTGCCGCCGTTGATGCTGACCAGGACCTCGTCGAAGGGCTCCGTCTGCGCCAGGAGCGAGCGCAGCGCCCGCGCGGCGCCGGCCTCCTCGTCGTACATGGGCGCCACCACGGCCAGCCGGTCGGGTCCCAGCGCCACCTTCCCCCGCTCGCGGACCAGGTTGAGGCACGCGTTCATGAGGACCGTCGGCATGGCCATGAGGCCCGGGAAGGGGATCACGTCTCGCGCGTTCCTTCTGATGGTGAGGTCGAGGTCTTGCAGTGCCCGAACGGCCGGCGTCGGCTCACGGACCCGAGCCTATCCCGCCCATGGAGGGTTCCGACGTACGTACGTCTCACGGGTCTCATGAGCGGGGTGTGCGAGAGCCGGTCCTTCCCTTCACTCATCGGCACCCCGCCTCTCATGAGCGTCTGATACCATTCGCCAGGTTGGGAGGCTCATGGCCTGGCACGTAAGCGGCAAGCTCGCGGCCCTGGGGGTCGTGATCACCGCGCTCATCACCGCCTTCAGCGCCCCCCGCGAGCCCGCCGTCGCGGCGGTCGCCGAGCCCGCTCCCGTACACCTGACGCTGCAGCCCGTCGCCGCCCTGCGCGACCAGCCCGTCGACGCCGACCTCCGCTTCACCGTCAGCGTTGGGCCCGAGCCGACGCCTCGCCTGGTGCTGCGCGCCACCGGCTACAACTCGGTGGCCGGCCAGACCGACGCGACGCCCTACGTCACGGCCACCGGCGCCAGGACGCGGTTCGGCGTCGTGGCCGTGAGCCGCGACCTGCTCGGCAGCAGCCTGCCCTACGGCTCGCTGGTGCGGCTCAGGGACCTGGGCAGCTACTACACGGGCCGGGGCGCCGGGGCGTTCCAGAAGCTCCTCGACTCGCAGACGCTCTTCATCGTCGAGGACACGATGCACTCGCGGAAGTCGCAGCAGATCGACGTCTGGTTCCCCGACTACTCGACCGCCATCAGCTGGGGCGTGCGGAAGGTCGAGGTCGAGGTCGTGCGCTACGGACGCTTCGGCCCGGAGCTGGACACCGCGCACGCCGAGGACTTCGAGGCCGTGCCACAGCTGGTCGCGCTGCGCTGAGGCCGGGGACCGGTCGTCGGCCCGCGGTTAGGCCTGGGCCCGGCTCGCCTGCCGGCGCCGCGGGCGCGGCCGGAGCCGCGCGCAGCGCCGTGTCCGCGGAACGGCTCGGCGGCTGCCGAAGGGCCCTGGCGCCCGCGCGCCCCGCCCGTATAGCCTGCCGGCAGTGAGAAGGCCGCTCGTCCCGTACCTCGCGCTCAAGCACGTCAGGCGCCGCCTGCTGCAGTCGTCGCTGACGGTGGCCGGCGTCGCCACCGGCGTGGCCGTGCTGATCGTCGCGCTCTCCCTGACGAACGGCTTCATCGACGAGCTGGTGACGAGCACGCTGCGCGCCACGCCGATGGTGACGCTGCAGAGCTACCTCGCCGGCGACACGCTGCCGGACGACCCGGCGGTCCGCGAGGCCATCGCGAGCAGCCCGGGCGTGACGGCCGTCGCCCCCTACCTGGGCACCCAGGCGCTGATCGCCAGGAGGGCCAGCGCCTCCCTGGGCATCTCGGCCAGGCAGGGGTACACGCAGGTCGTCGGCATCGACCCGTCCCTGGAGAACGCGGTCCTCGACCTGCCCGTGCTCGAGGCGCAGGCGGAGGCGATCGGCACCGCGGGAGGCATCGTCCTCGGCTCCTCGCTGGCCCAGCAGCTCGGCGTCGGCGTGGGCGACGAGGTGATCCTGCGCGACATCACCGGCGCCACCGCGACCTTCACCGTCGCCGGCACCTTCAGGGTGGGCAACGAGCTGATCGACGCCGTGACCTCGTACCTCTCGCTCGCGGCCCTCCAGGAGTACATGGGCGTGCCAGGGCGCATCAGCGGCTACCACGTAAGGGTGGCGGAGCCCACGCGGGCGCAGGCCGTGGGCCTCGACCTGGCCGCCAGGTTCTCGCTCCGGCCCATCACCTGGGAGAGCCTCTTCGCCAGCCTCATCAGCCAGCTGCGCCTGCAGAAGGCCGTGATCGGCGTGGTCGTGTTCCTCATCGTGGTCGTGGCGGCGTTCGGCATCGCGAACGTCCTGGTGCTCACGGTCGCCGAGAAGACCGAGGAGATCGGCATCCTGCGGGCGCTCGGGGCCTCGGAGCGGCAGGTCGTCTCCGTCTTCGTGCTCGAGGGGTTCCTGCTGGGCGCGCTCGGCACGGTCCTCGGGGGGCTGCTCGGCCTGGCCGTCGCCACGTACTTCCGCGTGCAGCCCTTCCCGCTGCCCGGCGACCTCTACTTCATCACCCAGCTCCCCGTGGAGGTGCAGCCGCTCGACGTCCTCTGGGTCTGCGGCGTGTCGCTCGCCACCAGCGCGCTGGCGGGGGTCTTCCCGGCGCGCCGCGCCGCGCGCCTCGACCCGGTGAGGGTGCTGAGGTGAGCCTCCGACGCGAACCCGCGAGGTGGCTCGGGTGAGCCGCCGACGCGGTGGGCGTTCGGCCCGGCGGCGGGCGGGAAGCGGGGCCGGTGAGGGCGCAGCGCGGGAGGACGCCCGGCGTCCGGCCTCGCGCGAGCGGGCCTGGGAGTACCTGCTGAACCTCCTCACGCGCCAGGACTACACGGTGGCGGAGCTGCGCGCGAAGCTGGCGCGGCGCGGCGTCGAGGAGGGGCTCGCCGTGGAGCTGCTGGCGCGGCTGGTGGAGCTGCGGCTCGTCGACGACGCGTCCTACGCCGAGCGCTACGTCTCGAACCGGCGCCTCTCGCACGGCCGGCTGGCCCTGCGGCGCGAGCTGGTCAGGCGCGGCGTCGACGAGCAGGTGGCCGCGCCGCACCTGGGCGCGCTCGACCCTGACCAGCAGGCGGCGGCCGCGACGGCGCTGCTGCGCAAGCTCGCCTGGCGCTACCGGCCCGCGGAGCCGGACGAGGGCGAGGGCGAGGAGGACGAGCACGCCAGGTTCGTGCGGCTGAAGCGCGCCGAGGCGCGCGCCCGGGCGTTCCTGGCGCGCCGCGGGTTCGACCCGGAGGCCACCCAGTCCGCCATCGAGGCCGTGGGCTGGTTCGAGACGTAGCGGGCCGTGGCGCCGTCCGCCCGGCGACGCGCTCGCGGCCGGCACCGCGCGGCTCGGCACGGGGGCGTCGCGGACCGGCACCTGCGGACGGCGCCGGTGCCGCCGAGGTTGCCTGGCGGCCGCGCGGCCTAGTAAACTAGCTATTCGCGTCGGGGCGTAGCGCAGCCTGGTAGCGCACATCGTTCGGGACGATGGGGTCGGAGGTTCGAATCCTCTCGCCCCGACCAGATCGGCGGAGCCTTGCGGCTCCGCCGCTTCTCTCGTGTGCGGCAGCAGGCCCGCGGCCTCTTCCCCGTCCCGGGTCGAGACCCCGGCCGGCCTCACCCAGCGATGATCGCGACCGTGCAGCGCGAGACGCAGACGAGCTTGCCCTCGCCGTTCCTCAGCTCCACGTGCCAGACGTGCGTCCGCCGCCCGCGGTGCAGCGGCGTGCCCACGGCGTGGAGGGTGCCGCTCGACACCTGCCTGACGTGGTTCGCGTTGATCTCCAGGCCCACCGCCCGCTCGCCGGGAGCGAGGCCCTGGCTGGCGCCGACGCTGGCCACCGTCTCGGCGAGAGCGACGGAGGCGCCGCCGTGGAGGATCCCGTGCGGCTGGTGGTGGGCCGGCGTCACCGGCATCGTGGCCTCGACCCTCTCCGGTTCGGCCCGCGTGACCACGATGCCCAGCGTCTCGAGGAGCGTGCCCGGCACGGTCCCCAGGTAGCGAGGCTCCCCCGCGGCGGCGGAGCCCTTGCCCGCTTCTGTCGGCATGGTCAAGGATAGCTGACGTGCTTGGTGACGACGCGACGCAAGCTCCGCGCGGAGTAGTACGCGCCCCCTCCCCCGCCGGGCGCCTCAGGCCCGGGGCCGCCACCCTGCTGGTGGTCACGTCCGCGGTGGCCGGCGTGGGCCCGGCCGTCCTCTACTGGCTCGCCGGCTTCGGCCAGGAGCCGCCGGACCGCCTGCCGCTGGCCGCCGTGCCGCTCCTCGGCGCGGTGCTCAGCGGACCGCTCACCGACCTCACGGCGGGCCTGCGGCGGCGGGTCGCCCTCGCCTGGCTGGCGGCGGCGCTGGCCGTCGGCCTCGGCGCGGCGTCGGCGACGCTGGCGCTGCCGGCCGCGGGCGCCTTCTACCTGCTCTGCCCGGCGACGGCCGTGCTGCTGGCCGCCGCCCTGAGGGAGGCGAGGCCGCTGGGGCTGGCCCCGGCCGTCGTCGTCTACGTCGCCTGCACGCTGCTCGCGAACTTCACCTTCGACAGCTTCCTGCCCCTGGGCGGGTTCTTCCTCGTCAACGTCGGCACGCTGTTCTTCGGCATCACCTTCACCCAGCGCGACCGCGTCCACCGCTTCGGGCGCCCGACCGTCTACCGGATGATCCTGCTCGCCGCCGTCAGCAACGTGGCGCTGGCCGCCTCGCTGGGCACGCCGCTGCGCTACGTCGGCGTGAGCTTCCTCAGCATCGTCATGGCCGAGACCGCGGACACCGAGGTGTTCCACCGCCTGCGCGGGCGCCGCTGGGTGACGCGCGTGGCCAGCTCGAACGCGATCAGCGCGCCCCTCGACACGATCGTGTTCACGCTGCTGGCGTTCTGGGGCGAGACCTTCGCGACGCCGCTGTGGCTGACGCAGGTGATCGTCACCGACGTGCTCGTGAAGTACGCCAGCGGCCTGCTGGCCGCGCTGGGCGTGATCGCGCTGGTGCGTTCGGCCCTGCCGTCCGGGCCGGGGGCTCCGCCCGCTCCGCCGCCGGGCGGGCCCGCCGCACCGCTGAGCCCGCGCGGCGCGGCCGGCGGGAGCGTCGGTCCGGCGTGAGCGCGGCCACGCTCGACTTCCTCAGGGAGCTCGAGGGCCGCGAGCTCGGCCCCAGCCGGCCGGTCGTCGTCTCGCAGGAGCGCATCGACGCCTTCGCCGACTGCACCCTCGACCGCCAGTGGATCCACGTCGACCGCGAGCGCGCGGCGCGCGGGCCCTTCGGCGGCACCGTCGCTCACGGCTACCTCACCCTCTCGCTGCTCGTGCACCTCTGCACCGACCTGGGGCTCTTCCCGCCCGGCGTCACGGTGATCAACTACGGGATCGACAGGCTGCGCTTCCCCGCCCCGCTGCCCTCCGGCTCCGCCGTGAGGCTGAGGGCGAGGTTGACCGAGCTGACCCCCAAGGGCGAGGGTCGCCTGCTGGCGAGGCTCGCCTGCGAGGTGCGCGCCGACGGCGCCGACGCGCCCGCGCTGGTCGCCGACGTCCTCTACCTCTACGCGGCGGGCTGACCCCGTGCGGCGACGCGGTCGGTGCCGAGCGGTGACCTCGCCGGCGCGACGCCCCGCCGGCCGGGCTACGTGGCCGACCGGGCCGCGGAGGCGCGTCCCGCGAGCAGCCCCTCCTCGACCTGCTTGGCCAGGCCGAGGGCCAGCTCCTCCTCGCCGGGGCGGGTCGCGATCATCAGGCCGACCGAGAGCCCCCCGCCCGTGCGCCCGCACGGCACGCTGGCCGCGGGGCAGCCGAGCACGTTGAACGGCGCCGTGTTGCGCAGCAGCAGGGCGTTGAAGCGGAAGTAGGCGGCGTCCTCCTCCAGGTCGGCGACGCGCGGCGGCAGGATCGGGAGCGTCGGCGCCACGACGGCGTCGACCCCCGCCAGGCTCGGCCAGAAGGCGCGCCGCAGCGACTCGCGGGCCAGGCTGAGCCGGACGTAGTCGGTCGCCGGACGTCCGGCGTGCTCCATGACGCGTCGCACGACCCGCGGGTCCATCTCCTCGCCGCGCTCGGTCAGCTCCCTCTCGTAGAGCGCCAGCGCCTCGTGGCTCGCGAAGCTCCCGTAGCGTCGGTACAGCTCCGGCGCCTCGGCGAGCGCCGGCACCGGCGCCGACCGCACCTCGTGCCCCAGCGCCTCGAGGAGCTCCAGGGCGGCGCCGAACGCCGCCTCGACCTCCGGTTCGAGGTCGTCCTGCAGGAGCGTCGTGGGGGCAAGCAGCGTGAGCCGCTCCCGGGGCGGGCGCAGCGGGGCGTGGCGCTGGGCGGTCATGGCCGTGAAGAGCGTCCAGGCGTCGTCGCAGGTGCGCCCCAGCGGGCCGAGCGTGTCGAGGGTCGTCGACAGCGGCGCGCAGCCGGCAGTGGGCACCAGGCCGTCGGTCGTCTTGAGCCCGACGACCCCGTTCACGGACGCCGGTATGCGCACGCTGCCGCCGGTGTCGGAGCCCACTCCCACCGTGGCGAGGCCGGCGGCGACGGCCACGCCGGTGCCGGAGGACGAGCCGCCAGGCACCCTCGTCTCGTCGAGGGCGCAGGGGGGAGTGCCGAAGTGCGGGTTGATGCCCACGCCCGAGTAGGCCAGCTCGGTCATGTTCGTGCGGCCGAGGAAGACGGCGCCGGCGGCGTCGAGCCGGGCCAGCACGGGCGCGTCCTCGCCGGCAGGCGGGCGCCCGGCGAGCACCCGCGAGCCCGCGGCGGTGACCTCGCCGGCCATGTCGAGGTTGTCCTTGACGGCGACTGGCACCCCCTGCAGCGGCCCGAGGTCGACGCCCGCGGCGAAGAGCCGCGCGGCGTGCTCGGCCTGCCTCAGCGCCCGCTCCGCCGTGACGCGCCGGTAGACGAGCCGCCCGTGGGGGTGAGCGGCGACGCGGTCCAGGAAGGCGCGCGTCACCTCCACGGGGTCGAGGCTCCCCGACCGGTAGGCGGCGCCCAACTCCGCCACGCTCGCGCGGACGGGGTCATGGGGCATGTCGGCACGATAACCCGCGGGCCCCGAGCGGCAGGCGCTAGACTCCTGGCATGCAGAGGACCCGCGCGGAGCTCGAGGCCATGAGCCACGAGGAGCTGGTCAACCGCGTACTCGAGCTGCAGGACATGCTGCGGGAGGGCCTGGCCGTGCGCGACTCCCTCCACGCCGTCCTCAACACGGTGCTGAACGCCAAGGCGGAGGAGGTCGCCCGCTACGCCGACGCCCCCGACGCCACGCTGGACCCGGAGGAGCTGGAGCTGAAGAGGGCCTGGGCGGCGGCGCGCCACGCGGTGTCGAACCCGCTGGGCGCCGCGCGCAAGCGCGCCCAGGCCGGCGCGGCGTTCTGAAGGGGGTCGGGCCGCCGGCGCCGCGGGGCCGGTCCTCGCGCGCCGCAGTCCGCTTACCTTCGGGCCTCGGCGTGCCTGACGGACGCCCTCAGTCGACCCAGGCGACCGCGGCGGCCTCCTCGCCCAGCTCCCTCGCCAGGGCCTCGAGCAGCGTCCTCGTGCCACGCTCGCGCATCTCCACGCCGTCCCCGCCCGCGAAGAACGTCACGGCCTCGTGGTGGGTGAGCAGCGTGCCGTCGCCGTCCGGCTCGAACGTGACCGTGACTAGCGAGACCGAGAACGGCACCCCGTCGTTGGACATCGAGTAGGCCGCCGTCAGGCGCCGGCCCTCCGCGATGGCGAAGTAGCGGGTCTCGTTCGCGATCACGCCGAGCGGGACGGGAGCGTCCACGACCCTGAAGCTGACGTGCTCGCGGCCGCCGACGCGGAAGTCGAGGCCGTAGTCGATGACCTCGAACCCCTCGCCCTCGGCGAACCAGCGCCGCTTGACCTGCGGGTCCGCGTAGGCCCGCCACACGGCGTCGACGCCCGAGCGGTAGCGCCGCGTGATCGTGAAGCTGTCGTGTACTACCTCCGGACTGACCTGCGTGGTCATGCGCCACCTCCTCGGGCGGCAGCGCGGCGCGCGCCGGCGCCTCGCTCAGCCGCCCTCCTCCTCGTCGGCCTCGCCCAGCACCCGCGCCAGGCGGTCGAGCCTGCGCTCCTGCTCCCGGCGACGCGCGTCGATCCACGCCCTGGCGACGCCGAGCCCCTCCTGGTCGAGCCGGCAGACGCGAACGCGCCCCTCCTTGCTCGTCCTGACGAGGCGCGCCTCCTCGAGCACCCGCAGGTGCTGGAGCACGGCCGCCACGGTCACGCCGAGCGGCTCGGCCAGCGACGACGCCGAGGCCGGCCCGCGGCTCAGGCGCTCGACGATCGCCCGCCTCGTGCCGTCCCCGAGGGCCTCGAAGACCGTGTCGGGAGCGGGAAGCTGAAGCACGGACTTAACTATGGCCCGGCCGCGCGCGAAAGTCAAGTGACCGCTTAAGTGTCAGGCGGGCGCGGTCCGGCGCCAGGGCCCGCGCGGCAGGAGCCAGGGCGCGCGGTCCGGCGCCAGGGTCCGCGCCTCAGCCGCCGGCCGTGGGGCTCTCGGCCGGCGCCGGCACGGCCCCGGCTCCTTGCGTCATGGCGGCCAGTGAGGACATCGGCCGCGCGCCCAGGGCGAGGAGGGCCTCGTGGAGCTCCGCGAAGCGCTCGTAGTAGAAGACGAGCATCGCGCCGGCGGCGACCTCGGGAGCCAGGCGGTGGAGCGCGTCCAGCGCGTCCCCGACGTGCTCGCACGGCAGGCGCGGCGCGACCCTGGCGACCTCGGCCAGCATCAGCGCGGCGACGGCCCCGGGCGCGCGGCCGCGCAGGTCCTCGTCCTCGCGCACGTAGAGCCTGTCGAACGCCCCGGCGGCCGCCCTGGCCGCCGCGAGTACGACGTCGTCGCGCCGGTCGCCGGGCACGCCGACGACGCCGACGACGGGCCCCGGCCAACGCGCGCCGAGCTCCGCCGAGGCCGTGAACGCCGCCGGGTTGTGCCCGTAGTCGACGACCACGCAGCCGGCGCCCATGGCGTAGAGGTTCGCTCGTCCCTGGTTGTGGACGGCGCTGTCGAACGTCGCCAGCGCTCGCGCCACCACCCGGAGGTCGCAGCCCAGCGCGACCGCCGCGGCGACGGCCGCCAGGCAGTTCTCGAGCTGGAAGGACGTCCCCGAGGCGAGAAGCGGCACGTCGGCGACGCGCGCCACAAGGCGCCGCGCCGCCCCGCGCTCCTCGACGATGGCGCCGCCTTTCACCGTGTAGCCGAGGCCCCCGCCGGCGACGTGCCGGCAGTAACGCTCGGCGGTGCCGGAGCGGGAGAAGTAGGCGACCCGCAGACGCGAGGCGTCGACCCTCTCGAGGTCCGCCATGCCGGACGACTCCGGGTCATCGGCGTTCAGCACCAGCGTGCCGCCGTCCCGCACGCGCTCGGCGACGAGGGACTTGATCCACACGAGGTCGTCGAGCCCCTCGATGCCGTCCTGCCCCACGTGGTCGATGGTGACGTTCGTGACGACCCCCACGTCGGACCAGTCGTAGCCCAGGCCGCGCCTGAGGATGCCGCCCCGCGCCGTCTCCAGCACCGCCGCGGTGACCAGCGGGTCGGAGAGCACGGCACGGGCCGAGGCCGGGCCGGTGTTGTCGCCGGGCCTGACGAGCTGACCGCCGGAGTAGATGCCGTCGGTGGTGGTCATGCCGACGTGCTCGCCGGCCTCGGCCAGCACGTGTCCGAGGAGCCGCGTGACGGTCGTCTTGCCGTTGGTGCCGGTCACGGCGCAGAGCGGCACCCGGGCCGGCGCCCCGGGCGGGTAGAGCAGCGAGACGATGGCCGCGCCCACGTCGCGCGCCGCGCCCTCGCTGGGGCTGACGTGCATGCGCAGGCCCGGCGAGGCGTTGACCTCGACGACGCCGCCGTCGAGCGGCGCGGCGATGTCGCTGGTGACGATGTCCACGCCGCAGACGTCGAGGCCCACGACCCGCGCCGCGCGCTCGCAGACCCGCCCGACCTCGGGGTGCACCAAGTCGGTGACGTCGACGGCCGTGCCGCCGACCGAGAGGTTCGCCGCGCGCTTGAGGACCACCGCCTGGCCGGCCGCCGGCACGTAGTCGAGGCTCATCCCGACCTCGCCGAGCCGGTCGACGAGCTCCTCGTCCACCGTGATGCGCGTGAGCGGCCGCTCGTGCCCCTCGCCGCGGTCCGGGTCGCGGTTCACGGCGTCGATCAGCTCCCTGACGGTGGAGACGCCGTCCCCGACGACCTGCGGCGGCCGCCTCTCGCAGGCGCCCACGACCTCGCCGCCGACGACGAGGACCCGGTAGTCGCGGCCGCAGAGCTGCCTCTCGACGATCACGCGGTCCGCGAAACGCCTGGCGAGCTGGTACGCCCCCAGCAGGCGCACGGGCTGCTCCACGCCGACAGTGATGCCCTTGCCCTGGTTGCCGTCGAGGGGCTTGACGACCACGGGCCCGCCGAGGTCGAGCAGCGCCCGGAGCGCGCCGTCGATGTCGTCCACGACGAACCCGTCGGGGACCGGCACGCCGGCCTCGCGCAGCAGCGTCTTCGTGAGCGCCTTGTCGGAGGCCACCTCGACGGCCACGTGGCTGGTCGCGCTCGTCACCGCGGCCTGCACGAGGCGCCTGTGGCGACCATGGCCGAGCTGGACGAGGCTGGCGTCGTTGAGACGGCGCCAGGGGATGCCGCGACGCTCCGCCGCCGCGACGATCGCGGCGGTGCTGGGGCCCAGGTCGGTGTGACGCGCGTCCGCGTCGGCCTCCTCCAGCAGCGCGCGCAGGTCGAACGACTCGCCGCGCAGCACCGCCTCGACGAGCGCCACCGCCCCGCGCAGGAGCCGCCGCATGGCGTGCTCCGAGCGGAAGCGCACGACGACGTGGTAGAGGCCCGGCTCGGTCCCCCGGCGCGTCTTGCCGTAGGTCACGTGCGAGCCGAGCAGGCTGGCCATCTCGATGGCCACGTGCTCGACGACATGGCCGAGGTAGGTGCCCGTCCGCAGCCGCTCGAGGAAGCCGCCCTCGCGGCCCAGTCCGCAGTGGTGCCGCGCCAGACCCGGCAGCAGCGCGAGCAGTAGGTCGTCGAAGCCAGGGAACTCGCGGCTCTCCCTGCCGTCGAGCTCCTCGAGGTAGAGCTCCATCACGAGGACGGGCCTGTGGTGGTAGACGTTCGGTCCGTCCAGCGTCCTGATACCGCCGATGCGCATCGAGGTGCCCTCCAAGCGAAGTCGGCGCTCCGCACAAGGACGCCGCACGGTTCGCCGATTGACGATTTGTATTCGCGCTGGCGATGAGTAGGGTGCGGCTCGCCTAGGCTTCCGTGAGACCCGGGCCGGCGCCGTCCCGGCGCGCGAGCGCCTGGAGCGGGCTCGGCCCGCGTGCGGCCGCGCGAGGGGCGCCGGCATCTCGACCGGCGCCGGCGGCTCGGCGGAGGGAGCCCATGGCGGAACCGGAGAGGTCGCGGCGGGGCCGGCTGCTCCTCGTGGGCGGCGCCGAGCGGCGCGACCCTACCCGCGAGGTCCTGGCGCACTTCACGGCGCTGGCGGGCGGCGAGGAGGCCAAGGTTCTCGTCGTCGGCGCGGCGACGCGCGAGCCGCAGGACGTCCTGCCGGACTACCGCCGCGTCTTCCTGGACCTGGGCGCGAAGCAGGTCTGGACCACGGCCCTGCAGGACCGCGGGGAGGGCGAGGACCCGGGCCTGCTCGAGCGGCTGGAGGAGGCCACGGCCGTCTACTTCACCGGCGGCGACCAGCTCCGGCTGACGATGCGCGTGGCCGGCACCTCGTTCGGCGAGCTCCTCAAGGAGCGCCACAACGCCGGCTCGTTCCTGATCGGCGGCACCAGCGCCGGGGCCGTGGCCATGGGCAGCGTGATGATCCTCAGCGGGCCCGGCGGCGGCAGCGTGCGACGCGCCGACGTGCGCATGGGGCCGGGACTCGGCTTCATCAGGGACGCGACGATCGACACGCACTTCAACGAGCGCGGACGCGTGCCGCGCTTCCTGACCCTGTTCGCCCAGAACTCGCAGGTGCTGGGCATCGGGCTCGACGAGAACACGGCGCTCGACGTGCGGCTGGGCCACGAGTTCCGCGTCCTGGGCAGCGGCGCCGTCACGATCTTCGACGGTCGCGTCAGCTTCTCGAACGCCGCCGACGCCGGCGACCACGACATCATCGCCCTGTCCGGCGTGAAGGTGCACGTCCTGCCCCGGTCGTTCGGCTTCGACCCGGCGGAGATGAAGATCCTCCTGCCCGCCGACTAGAGCGCCGGGCGCTGCCGCTACCGGGCCAGCAGCGCCTCGGCCAGCTCGAGCACGTCCACGGGCCAGTACTCGCGAGGGCGGGGCCTCCTCACCCCCGGCCTGCCGGCCTCGGGGCGGCAGGCGAGCACGGCGTCGGTCCAGCGCCGCGGCACCGCGCCGAGGCCGTGCACCGCGCCGAGGAGCGCGCCGGCGATGGCGGCGTTCGTGTCGGTGTCGCCGCCGCGGCCGACCGTGTCGACGAGCGCCTCCTCGAGGCTGGCGGCGTTGACGAGCTGGTAGAGGGCGTTCTGGAAGGCGATGAGCACCCAGCCCATCAGCGTGGTGAAGTCCGCGGGCGGCTCGCTGGCGGCGGCGTCGACTGCCCGCCGCAGCGCCGGGTCGACCGCCATCTCGGCCGACCAGCGCCTGACGCGCCCGTACAGCTCCGCGGGGGCGGGCCCCTCCTCCACCGCGTGCGCGACCGCCAGGGCGAAGAGCGCGTTCGCCTGCCGGCAGACGCGGTGCGGGTGGGTGATGGCCGCGTCTGCCTCCGCCCACCCGGCCACCGTGGCGTCGTCCCTGCCCGCACCGAAGACCCCCAGGGGGCTCACGCGCATCAGCGCGCCGTTCGCCTGGCTGGCGGCGTCCGGCGCGCCCCTCAGACCGGCCCTGACCGTGATGCCGTAGTCGAACGGGCCCGAGTCCAGCCAGGCGACGTAGGCGGCGCGCGCCGCGCCCGGGTCGTACTCCCGTCCCCCGACCAGCGTCCGCGCCAGGGCCAGGGCCATCTCCGAGTCGTCGGTGGGCTGCCCGGCCAGCGTGCCCCAATGGCCGCCGTCCTGCAGCTCGCGCACGCCGCCGGGGTAGCGGGCGGCGACGTCCGCCGGCGTGCCGAACTCGACGAGGCCCCCCAGCGAGTCGCCCGCCACCTGCCCCACCAGGCAGCCGCGCGCCCGGTCGAGCTTCCCCTCACCCGGCTCCACGCCCGCCGACCCCCTCCTCATGCATCCCGCCGCCGCGAGCTAGCAAGGGGCCCGACCGGGAACCGTGTCCTGGTCGGGCCTCGTCGTGGCTCGGCGGGTAGGATTCGAACCTACGACCAATCGGTTAACAGCCGATCGCTCTGCCACTGAGCTACCGCCGAACGCTGCGGACCGCGAACGGCCTCGCGACAGCGGACGTCAGTCTACCAGAGCCGCGGTCGGGGGCACAAGGAATGCGGGCGCCGGCGGTCTCGACGGGCCGCTGCCACGGTCTCGGCGCACCGAGGTCGGTGCGGCCTCACGACGCCCGGTTCAGGGGTCGCGGCGAAGGGCGGAGTCTCGGGCCGCAAGAGCGGCTCACGGACCCGTTTCCGGGGCACGAGGGCCCGTTTCCCCGGCCCGTGGGGTCGTTCAGCCTGCATCGTCTTGACGAATCCCGTATACCGCGCTATCATTCACTCTATCAGCGCGCGGGAGCGCGCTGTTCGTCGTTAACGGGCCCCCCGCGCGCGAGTCCCGGCGCCCGCTGGCCCGGGGCCCGCCACAGGTCGGGGTCGGGCCTCCGGCGCGAGACGCGCCACGCTCGGTCTCGCCCGACGCGCCGCGGCGCCCTCGCTCAGACCACGTCCTCGCGGCTCACCCCGTCGCACTCGAGCACCAGGTCCGCCCCGTAGGCGCCCGCCGGCGTCTGCAGGCCGGGCGGCGCGTCACCCGCCAGGGCCCTCTTCGCCACGGCGATGGCCGACCGCGACGTCCACACCACGGCGCCCTCGGGACCGTGCAGGCGCGACACCGCCACGCCTCCCGCCCCGTCCCGCGCCTCCGCCCAGGTATCCGTGCGGCTGAGCCGCCGCGCCTCCTCGCTGGGCCCGGGCAGCACGAAGCGCCGCAGCAGCCGCCGGGCGGCCGGCGGACGCAGCAGCGGCCGGGATAGGCGCAGGGCGCGGTAGGCGAGCCGCAGCGCGGGCGACAGCGCCACGAACGCCTGGACGTCCGGCACGCCGGTGCTCCTGTTGACGACGAGCGGGTCCGGGCCCGGGTACCGCACCACGGTCACGTGCCCGTCGCCGAAGTCGACGCGCATCGTCGCCGGCCCGTGCGCCTCGGCGAGGCGCCCGCCGGCGACGACGCGGCCGGGCAGGTGGGCGAGCTCGATCATCGTCCGCTGCGTTCCCGGCGGCAGGCCCGCCGGGCCGACGGTGCGGAGGGCGAAGCGCAGCCTGGTCGTGCCCGGCAGGCGCTCCAGCAGGTGGGCGGCGAGGCAGTCGGCCGGCACCGAGTCGAGGCCGGCCGACGGCAGCAGCATCACGTCGCGCTCGCGCGCCGCCGCGTCGAGGTCGGCCATGGCCGCGAGCACGGGCAGCTCGCCGGTGACGTCGACGTAGTGCGCCCCGGCGCGCAGGCAGCCCTCGACGACCTGGCGCCAGGTGTTGACGTAGGGGCCAGCCATGTTCAACACGACCCGCGCGCCACGCAGGCCGGCGTCGACCGCCACGGGGTCGTCGAGGGCGAAGGCCCGCCCCTCGAGCCCGAGCTCGCCGGCCAGGCGCGTGACGGCCTCGCGGTCCCGTCCAGCCAGCACGGGCTGCAGCCCCTCGGCGTGGGCCAGGCGGGCCACCGCCTCGCCGACGAAGCCGTTGGAGCCGTAGATCACCAGCCTGTCGCTGGGCACGTCCGCGGACCTCAGGGAGCGCCGGCCCACGCTTCCAACGCGGCGCGGAGGCGCGCCGGGCAGGCGGTGCGGTGGGCCTCGATCAGCAGGCCCTCCAGCTCGCGCTCGCTCAGGCCGGCGTCGAGGTAGACGCCCAGCCAGCCGCGGTGCCCCACGTAGGGCGGCCTGAAGTACGCCTCCGGCCGCGCGGACACGAGCGCCTCCTGCGCGCCGGGAGGCGCGGCGCACCAGAGATGCGGGCGCCGGTTGTCGTGATGCGCGGCGTGGAACGTCGCGAACTGCCGGCCACCCTCGACGAACCACGCCGGGTGGCCGTGGCTCGGCCTCTCCTCGACCTCCGGCAGGGACAGGCAGATCCGCCTGACGACGCCCAGGGGGTCGGTCATGCCGCGAGTGTACGCGGGCGGCTAGCATCGCCGCATGACCCTGGGCGAGTACCAGCAGGCGGCGCGGACCACGGCCCTCTACCCCGCTGAGGTGCGGGTCCTCTACCCCACCCTCAAGCTCGCCGGCGAGGCGGGCGAGGTGGCCGAGAAGCTAGGGAAGCTGATGCGCGACGAGGGCTACCTGCCGGGACAGCCGCTCACGGACGCGCAGAAGGGCGCCTTGGCCGCCGAGCTGGGCGACGTGCTCTGGTACGTGGCGAACCTCGCCGCCGACCTCGGGCTGTCGCTGGAGGAGGTGGCGAGCGGCAACCTCGCGAAGCTGGCCAGCCGCCGCGCCCGCGGCGTGATCCACGGCAGCGGCGACGACCGCTGAGCGGGCCCACGGGTGCGGCCGCTGCCCGCGTGGCCGGCTCCCGGGGCCCGAGGCACGCCGTCGGGCAGCGCCGGGGCCCTGGCGCGGCGGGCCGCCCGGGCCGTCCCCTACGAGCCCTCGAGCAGCCGCTTGAGCACGACGGCCTGGTTGTGCTCCCTGTCCTTCGCCCCGAAGACCAGCGTCACCCGGCCCTCGGCGGCGAGCCGCCTCAGCCTCTCGAGGTCGGCGTTGCCCTCGAGCTCGGCGGCGTAGCGCTCGGCGAACTCGTCGAAGCGCTTGGGGTCGTGCCCGAACCACTTCCTGAGCTCCTCGCTCGGCGCGAGGCCCTTGGCCCACCAGTCGATGGCGGCGCGCTCCTTCGTGACGCCGCGCGGCCAGATGCGGTCGACCAGCACGCGCGTGCCGTCGTCCTCCGACCTCTCGTCGTAAGCCCTCTTGAGCCTGACCATGTCGCGATCGTAGCTCCGCGCCGGGAACGCCGGACCGCTACTTGGGCCGAAGCCGCGCCCGCCTAGGCCGGGGCGCCGTCGGACCTACCGGGGCGCCGCCACCGCGGCCCGGCCCTCCCTGACCAGGCCGACCCACCTGGCGAACGAGTCCATGACGCCCCTCAGGAACACCTCGGTGCTCTCCACCGTGACGTTCCCGTCCATGTCGATGAGGTCGGAGGGCTTGAAGGTCACGTAGACCTCTGGCTGGCCCATGACCGGCACGTCGAGGTAGGCGAGGACGTCGCGCAGGTGGGACTGCGCCACGGCCGTGCCGATGCTCCCGGTGGAGACCCCGGCGATCAGCGCCGGTTTGCCCGCGAAGGGGTTGCCCTCCCTGGGCCGCGAGGCCCAGTCGATGGCGTTCTTGAGCGCGCCGGGGATCGACCGGTTGTACTCGGGCGAGACGAACATCAGGGCGTCGGCGGACGCGATGGCCTCCTTCAGCCGCACCACGCTCTCGGGCGGCCGCTCCTGCAGGTCCTGGTCGAAGAAAGGGACCTCGTCGATGCGGACGCTCACGTACTCCCACTCGGGCGGGCCCAGGCGCTGCAGCGCGAGCGCGAGCCTGTGGTTGTAGGACCTGTCCCTGAGGCTGCCGACGAGCACGGCGACCGTGACGGTCATGGGACCCTCCTTCGGCGCCGCCGGCGGACGGCGCGGGCGCCGCGACCAGGCGGCGCGCCCATGGACCGACCATAGGCGCGCCGGCCATGAACGCCGTGAAGGCGGGGGCCCGCGCGCGCGGGCCCCCGGTGCGGACCTGAGCGACCTCGAGCGTCCCGCGGCGCCTCTAGCCCGGTATCACCCGCACTTGCTGTAGCCGCAGCTCTCGCACTTCTGGCAGCCCTCCTCGAAGCGCAGCGGGGCGCCGCAGTCCGGGCAGGCCTTGCCCCTGTTCAGCACGTTCTCGACGCCGGCGGTCTCGAGCGCCACGGCGATGATGTCGGCCTTCGAGGCGACCATCCGCCCGTGGTAGGTGCCGTACATGCCGCCGTTGATCCCGCGCAGGGTCTTCACGATGGCCTCCGCCGGCACGCCGTACTGCAGGGCGATGGAGACCACGCGCCCGAGCGCCTCGCTGTCGGCGTTGGCCTCGTCGCCCCCCTTGCCGGAGAGGATGAACACCTCGGTGGGGAGCCCGTCCTGCTTGTTCACGGTCACGTAGAAGCCGCGCTTCTCGCCGCTCGGCTCGATCAGCTTGACCTGGTCGGTGAAGCCGGAAAGGCGCACGGGCCGCTCGAAGAGGGGCTCGCCGGGCAGCCTGTCGTAGCCGCCGCGCCGCGCCGGCGCGCTCGGGCCCTCCGGCGGTGGGGCGACGCTGACGGCGGTCTCCGTCCGCGCCCCTGTCGACGCGGCGGGCTGGCCGTTCGCCACGGCAGCGCCGGCCGGAGGAGCGGGGCTCTGCGCCGCGCCGCCCGCCTGCGCCGCCCCGTCGGCGGCCGCCGCGTCCGGACGCGGCGCCTCGGGCTGGCCGGCCGGCTGCGGCGCCGGCTCCTTCTTCTCGGCGCTGGTGGAGAGCACCTGGAACTCGCGCGAGCCGTCGCGGTAGACGGTGATGCCCTTGCAGCCCGTCTCGAAGGCGAGGCGGTAGGCGTCGAAGACGTCGTCCACCGTGGCGGAGTTCGGCAGGTTGATCGTCTTCGAGATCGAGTTCGCGACCTTCTTGCCGCCGTCGAACGCGCGCTGCACCGTGGCCTGCATGCGGACGTGGTCGGCGGGCGTGATGTCGTGGGCGCAGATCAGCACGCGGCGCACGGCCTCGGGGATGAAGTCGAGGCCCTGCACCGAGCCGTGGTTGTCCTGCACGGCCTTCACGACCGCGTCCCAGTCCCACTGGCCGTCCTTGGCGTAGCCCCGCGGCGGCTGGTGCGCCTCGAGGAGCTCCCTGAACAGCGGGTGGATCAGGGCGTGGTAGCTGGCACCGATCTTCCTGTAGATGAACGGCGCGAACACCGGCTCCACGCCCGACGACACGCCCATGAGCATGCTGGTCGTGCCCGTAGGGGCGACGGTGAGGATCGCGACGTTGCGCCTGGGCTGCGGGAGGTCCGCCTGTCCGACGAGCGGGAACGCGCCCCGCTCCTCGGCCAGCCTCTCCGAGGCCTCGGTCGCGGCGTCGCGCAGCGCCGAGATGATCGTCTCGACGGCGGACCTGCCCTCGTCGGTGTTGTACGGGTAGCCCATCTTGATGAGCGCGTCGGCGAGGCCCATGACGCCCAGTCCCAGGCGCCTGAGCTTCATGCTCATCTCGCGGTTGTCGGGCAGCGCGAAGCGGTTCACGTCGAGGACGTCGTCGAGGAAGCGCACGCAGGTGGCGACGTCGCGGCGGAAGGCCTCCATGTCGAAGCCCTCGAGCCCGACCCCGCTGCGCACGACGTAGGCGGCCAGGTTCACCGCTCCGAGGTCGCACGGTTCGCCGGGGTACAACGGGATCTCGCCGCAAGGATTGGTGCTCTTGATGTCACCAAGCGCAGTGCGCATAGCGTTGTGCTCGTTGATGCGGTCGATGTAGATGAGGCCAGGCTCGCCCGTCGCCCAGGCGTGCTGGGCGATCTCCCACAGCACCCCGCCGCGGCTCTGCGACTCGCGGCGCATGAAGTCGTCGGTGACGAGCACGGAGATGTTGAAGGTCGAGATGTCGCCCTCGTCCCGCTCGCGCTCGAGGTCCTTGGCCGTGATGAAGTCGTGCACGTCGGGGTGGGTGATCGAGATCGTCGCCATGCCCGCGCCGCGCCGCGTGTTGTGCGTGACGAAGCCGCCGGCGAGGTAGGTCTTGTTCTCGTCCACCGACAGGTCGAGGGTCAGCGACCTGCCGGCCTCCTCGACGCCGACCACGCGCACGTAGTGCTCGTCGTAGCCGAGCTCCGGCAGGACGTCCTGCAGCTGCGGGCTCGCACTCTGCCTCTCGTAGCCGGTGGCGGTCGGGTGCCTCTCGTCGCGGGCGTAGCGCAGCAGGGACTTCCGGGTGGCCGCGTACGGGGAGGGGCGACCCTCGGCCCCGGCCGGCATCGCGTCGAGGACCGTGCTCATCAGCGCGGCGGCGTGCGGGAACACCCAGGACTGCTCAGGCGCCTCGTCGGGGACGTGCTCCTTGGCCGCCTCGAGCCGGGAGCCCGCCAGGAAGCCGACGCGCTCGCAGTAGCGCTCCAGCCCCTTGTGGCTGACGACGCGCACGTGGTGGCTCGCGTGTGTGGAGTACCTGTCGGGGCGCGCGCCCACCGTCCTGGTCCTGGTGGGGATGCCGAGGCCCGCGAGCAGGGTCGCGACGTCGTCCGCCAGGCGGGCCGACGCGGTGCTGAGGACCGGCATGCCGTGCGCCAGGCTGCCGTCCGCCTCGAAGAGGCCGCGGAGGAACGCCCCCACGACGGGCCGCGGGGACATCCTCACGGCCTTGGGCACGGCGAGCTCCTTCGCCTTCCCCTTGGCGAGGCCGTTGGCCTTCAGCCAGGCGACGAGCTGCGCCGACTTCGTGACGTAGACGAGGCTGGCGTCGCCCTCCTTCTGCTCGGTCGCGACGCCGAGCCCGAAGAGCTCGGCGAAGAGCCGGGGCGCGACCTCGATCATCGGCGAGCCGTGCGCGACGGCGAGCCCGACACGTCCGGAGCTGACGTAGCCGTCGCCCCAGAGGAAGCCGAGGAAGAAGGCCAGGCGCTCGTCCAAGACCTCGGGCATCCTGATCGGCTTGGCGTTGTGGTGGGGCGCGTCCACGGGCCTGAGCACGACGGGCGCGCCCGTGTGCTGGTCGAGCACCTGGATGACGAAGTCGCCCTTCTGGAGGTGCTGGAACTCGACCCACTCGCGGGAGGCGTCGCGCCGCAGGACCTTCACCTTGTGGTTCGGGGTGCCCCGCAAGGTCTGTCCGTTCTCCAGCGTGACCCTCAGCGTCCGGGCGACGCCGTTGTTGAAACCCCGCGGGCTCGCCTTCCAACCCTGGTCGGTCGCGACCTGCAGGTGGTGGTCCTGCCAGCCGAGCTGCTGGGCGTCGACGATCTCCTCGAGCCTCAGCGTCCCCTTGCTGGTGTGGACGAGCGTCTCGGGGTGGAGGCAGCCCCCCTGCCTGATCGCCCGCAGCGTGGGAGCGAAGACGTAGCGCAGCGTGGCGACGGGCCCGGCGTGGTCGGCGCCGCCGAGGCCCGCCCAGATGGCGAAGTTGTCGAAGATCTCGACGGCGAAGCTGGAGGGGCCGGAGGAGGCGCCGCCGGAGCCGCGCACCGGTGTGCCGACGGGGCGCAGCAGCGAGAGGTCGACGAGGACGTCGCGCCCGGCGAGGAGACCCATGGCGGCCCGGCCGGCGGACTCCCAGATGCCCTCGACCGAGTCGGGCACCTCGACGAGCTCGGCGCCGGCCGGCGCCTCGCCCTTCTCCACGAAGGTGGCGACGCGGTAGCCCTTCGTGACCATCTGGTCGCGGACGAGGTCGAGGAACGTGCCCGTCCTGATGGCCTCGTAGTCGGGGTGCGAGCTGTCGACGGTCAGGTAGAGGCGGCCCACCTTGCCGTCGAAGCGGCGCTTGGGCGGGATGGGGTCGAGGTTCAGCCCGTTGCCGCCGCCGACCTTGGTGACGAGGGCGAGCTTGGTCGCGAGGCGCAGCACCCAGGCGTTCGTGCCCTCAGGCTCGGGGCTGCCGTCCTGAACGAAGCAGTTGAGGACGTTGCCGTGCTCGGTCGCCGCGCCGGCCAGGACGCGTCCGCCGGGGCAGAAGCGCTGCTCGGCCATGAGCCGGTAGAACTCGGCGGCGACGTCGTCGCGCCGCTCCTCCGGCTCGGGCCGCGCCACCCACCGCGCCACGCGCTCGAACATGTCGTAGACCGTCTCGTCGCCCGGCTGGAAGTACTGCCGCCTCGCGACCTTGACGGCGTGGTCCCCGAACCTCGCGGGTCGCACGTTGGAAGACGAGAGCTCATTCACGGTGCCACTTCCCCTCCGCCTTCGCCGCCTTCCGGCGGCCCTCGGCAGGCGTCAGCGCCCCCGTGCGTCGCCCCTGAGCGCTGTCAAGCGGGACGCCTGCCGTCAACTCATGCTGGGTGCGGACGCCGCAGCCGACGAGCCGACCTACAACATGTGGTACCCGTCAGCCTAGCGCCTACAAGCCCTAGCTGTGTGTGTGGATTCTAACCTTGTATGAGGGCCGCCGTGACGGGTCGGGAGCGATGCCGTCGCCAACGGCTCGAGCGCGTCTCATCGCGCCGCGCCGGGCCGTGTCCGACCCCGCCGACCGCGCCGCGAGACCGGGTCAGTGCCTGAAGTGTCGGTGGCCCGTCACGACCATCGCCAGGCCCAGCTCGTCGGCGGCGGCGACGATCTCCGCGTCGCGGATCGACCCGCCCGGCTGCACGACGGCGCTCACGCCCGCGGCGGCGGCCGCGTCGAGGCCGTCGCGGAACGGGAAGAACGCGTCGGAGGCGCAGGCGCCGCCCGCGGCGCGCCCGGCCGCCTTCCTGGCCGCGATCTCCACGGCGTCCACGCGGCTCTGCTGCCCGGCGCCCACCCCCACCGCCACGCCGTCCTTGACGAGCACGATCGCGTTCGAGGAGGTGCGGGCGCACACGACGTAGGCGACCTCCAGGTCGCGCCACTCCGCCTCGGTCGGCTGGCGGCGCGTCACGACGCGCCAGCCCTCTCTGCCCTCCAAGGCGTCGGGCCGCTGCACGAGGAAGCCGCCGTCGACGCTCCGCAGGTCGAGCCCGCGCGACCCCGGCGGCGGCAGCGTGATCACGCGCGTGCTCTTGCGCTTGGCCGCCAGGAGCGCCAGCGCCTCGTCCTCGTAGCCGGCGGCCAGCAGCACGTCGGCCTTCGGGTTCTCGGCGATGCGCCCGGCCAGCGCCGCCGTCACCACGCCGGGCAGCGCCACGACGCCGCCGAACGCCGACTTCGGGTCGGCCGCGAACGCGCGCTCGTACGCCGTCGCGAGGTCGCCGGCCACGGCGGCCCCGCAGGCGTTGGCGTGCTTCACGATCACGCAGGCGGTCGCCGGGAGCTCGTGGGCCAGGCGCCAGGCGGCCTCGGCGTCGAAGACGTTGAGGTAGGAGAGCGGGGGGCCGGAGTGCAGCACGGCGCCGTCCCAGAGGCTGCTCTCGCCCACGAGGCGGTAGCGCGCGCCCGGCTGGTGCGGGTTCTCGCCGTACCTCAGCTCCTGCGCCCGCTCCAGCGGGAGGGCGAGGCGCTCGGGCAGGTCGTCGCCGCGGCTCAGGTAGGCCACGATCGCGGCGTCGTAGGCGGCGGTGTGGGCGAACGCCTTCAGCGCCAGCTCGCGGCGGCGCTCCGGCCTCATGCCCGCGTTGAGGTCCGCCAGCACGGCGGGGTAGTCCGCGGGGTCGACGACCACCGTCGCGTAGGCGTGGTTCTTGGCGGCCGCCCTGATCATCGCCGGTCCGCCGATGTCGACCTGCTCCATCGCCTCGGCGTCGGTCACGCCCTCCCTGGCCACGGTCTCGCGGAACGGGTAGAGGTTGCACACGACGACGTCGACGGGCGCGATGCCGTGCTCCTCCAGCTGCGCCAGGTGCTCGGGCGTCCTCAGCGCCAGCACGCCGCCGTGTACGGCGGGGTGCAGCGACTTGACCCGTCCGCCGAGGATCTCGGGGAAGCCAGTGACGTCGGAGACGGCCGTGGCCGGCACGCCGGCCGCCGCGAGCGCGCGCAGGGTGTTGCCCGTCGACACGACCTCGTAGCCGAGTTCGACGAGCCCCCGCGCCAGGTCGACCACCCCGGTCTTGTCCGAGACGGACACCAGGGCGCGCGGCGCCCGTCCCGCCACGGCTACTCGGCCTGGCCTTCCGCCGGCTCCTCAGCGGACGGGGCCTCGTCCCCGTCGTCGGCCTCCGGCTCGGGGGTCGGCACCGTGAAGGGCAGCTCCTCGGCGGCCTCGTCGACGTCGAGGATCACGAACTCGTGCACCTCGATCTGGTCGCGCAGCGAGGCGAGCCACTCGTCCTGGGCCTTCTGCCGGTTCTCGGCCCTGACCGCGCTCTCGACCTGGGCCCTCACGTCCTCGAGGGGCCTGACCCTCTCCGGCGTGCGCTCGGCTACCAGGACCACGTAGCGCTCGACGGTCCGCGGCACCTCCGGCGCGGCGGCGTCGCCCTCGGCCGCGTCGTTCGCGGCGGCGGCGTCGCCCTCGGCGGCAGCGTCCTCGCCGGCGGCCGCGTCGTCACCGGCGGCAGCGTCGTCACCGGCGGCAGCGTCGTCACCGGCGGCCGCGTCCTCGGCCCCGTCGTCGGCCTCTGAGCCGGCCTCCCCCTCCTCCTCGACGGGCCTGTCGATGACGAGGACGTCGGACACCTCCGACTCGCCGTTCGGCAGCGGCTCGAACGCCTCGGTGCCGAAGAGCACGGTGTCGATCTCCTCCTCGAGGTCGCCGGGCCGGACGCGCCCGTGGTCGATCACCGTCCCGCCGAGCTCCTCGGCCGTCGCCGCTGCGTCGGCCCCGTCTAACACCGCCGCGCGGAACTCCTGCGCCGACTCGCCGTCGGCGAACTCGACCTCCCTGACGGTCGCCTCGGCGCTGACCGTGAACGTGTCGATGTTCGTCTCGTAGTACTGCCGGACCTGCTCCTCGGTCACCTCGACGTCGCGGGCGACGTAGTCGAGGGCGGCCTGGGCGATGCCGGCGTGCGTGCCGACGAACTCGGGACCGAGCGTCGCGGCTCCCTGGTAGGCCAGCTCGGTGTTGATGAGCTGCTGCTTGATCGACGGGCGGAAGATCTGGACGATCAGCTCGGCGGTGTCGGGCGAGAGGGCCTGCTGGATCATCGAGTTCGAGTAGGTGGCGCGGTCCAGCTCCACCTCGGTGATCTCGGTGTCGCCCACCGTCGCCACGGCCTCGTTCTCGAAGGACAGCGTGCTCGTCTCGGGGAACTCGACGACCGCGGCCTCGCGCAGCCGCTCGACCTCCGCCTCCAGCACCCCCTGCTTCTTGGCCTCGAGGGCGTCCTCGGCCACCTGGTCGCGCACCTCATCGAGGGGCCGAGTCTGCGCCGGCAGGTACTCGAGCACCTGCACCAGGTAGAAGCCGTCTGGCGCCTCGATGACGTCGGTGAGCCCGGCGCCGCGCAGGGCGAAGACGGCGTTGGCGACGGCGGTCGGGAAGGCGGCGCGGCCCACGGGGCGCGGCTCCGTCTGCCCTTCCTGCGCCCCGACGGCGCCCTGCCTGTCGGCCAGCTCGAGGCTGTGCTCGGCGGCGAGCTCGGCGAACGAGGCTCCGTCCTGCACCTGGGCGCGCAGCTCCTCGGCCGTCTCGCGGTCCGCGACGACGATCTCCCGCGCCCGCACGCGCTCCTCGCTCTGGTAGTCGGACCGGTGCGAGAGGTAGTAGCCCTCGACCTCGGCGTCGCTGACGGTGACGTCGGCGACGACCGAGTCGACCCACTTCTGGCGCTTGAGGTCGTCGCGCAGGGCCTCGCGGAACGTCTGGTCGGTGTAGCCCGCCGAGCGGAGCAGGCTCACGTAGGCGGTGTCGTTGCGCCGGCCCGCCAGGCCGCGCGCCTCGCGGAACTCGTTGACGGCGTCCCTGACCTCGCCGTTGGAGACGCGCATCGGCGCCGCCGCCTGACGGAGGACCTCCTGCCTGATGAGCTCGTCGACGAGCAGCCGCTGCAGCTGCTTCGCGACGGGGCCCTCGCTGACGGCGCTGAACAGGGTGCCCTGCTGCATCCGCAGCACCTCGGCCTCGCGGATCTCGACGCCGTTGACGGTGAGCTGGACAGTCCCGCGCGTCGCCTCGTCGCCGGCCAGGTTGAGCCCCAGCGTGGGCGTGAACGTGATGACCATGCCTAGGAGCAGGCCTGCGGCGACGCACCACAGGATGATCGTCCTGGCCCTCTTGCTGACCTTCATCAGATGTGGTCCTCCAGGGATGCCCAGCGGGGCGTACCGTGGAGGGGCCCGGCTCGGCGCACGCCCCGGAGTCTAACAGACCCGCCTACGCGGGCGTCCCCGCAGCCGATGCTATATTGCTAGGGCTGCCGCGGCGCCGCTTGGGCGCACGGCGGCGCAGGGCGCGCCCGTAGCTCAGCCGGATAGAGCGTTCGCCTCCGGAGCGAAAGGTCACAGGTTCGAATCCTGTCGGGCGCACCATCTACCACGCCCTCCGAGACCGTCACCGCCGCGGCGCGGGCGCGCGACGCACCCTGGGCCACCGGACCCGCTCGGCCGGCTCAGAACCACCTGCCGGGCACGAAGGGAAGCCCGGCGAGGAGCCTGACGCCCTCGGCGAGGGGGGCGTCGTAGCCCCTCGCCAGCTCGCGGTCGTCGACGGTCGCGTCCGCGTCGGGCACGATCCCCGCGTCCAGGGGGCGGCCGTCGGTGAGCTCGAGGTTCGCCACCGCCAGGAGGACCTGGCTGCGGTCGGGGAGCAGGTACGTACGCACGACCTCGACGTTGCCCGACGTCGGCGTGCCGACGACACGGGCCCTGCCGGTCGCCTGCAGCACGGCCGCGGCGACCTCGGCAGCTGAGCTGGTGTCGTCGTCCACTAGCACGACGAGCGGCTCCGTGACGAAGACCGGGGACTCCACCGCGGCCGCGCGGAGGAGCCTGCCGTCCTCCGCCCTGAGCACGGCCACGCCCGCGTCTCCCCCGGACCGGCGCGCGAACGAGGCGGTCCACACGACCCGGCCCCGCGCCACGGCGCGCGCCCAGTCGCCGTCGACGAACGCGCCCATCAGCACGCCCAGCTCGGCGAGGCTGCCGCCCCTGTTGCCCCGCAGGTCGATCACGTACGACCGGGCGCCGCGCTCCCGCAGGTCGGCGAGGAGCTCGTGCGCTCTCGCGCCCGTGCCGGCGAGCGTGAACGAGGGCAGGTAGATGTAGCCCACGCCGTCGTCGAGCAGCTCGGCCGCCGGCGTGCGCTGCAGCTCGGCGTGCGCCAGGTACCGCGGCTCGAGCGAGACCTCGATCTCCTCCCTGCCGGCGCGCAGCAGCCTGAGGTCGACGCGCTCCTCGCCGACGCTCGCGCTCAGCACCAGCCCGACGCCGGCCGCGCCCGCCTTCTCCAGCGAGCGGCCCTGGACAGCGACGATCACGTCGCCGCGCCTCACGCCCGCCTCGTCGGCCGGCGTGCCGGGCAGCACGCGCTCGACCACCACGCCGGCGCCGGAGACCCACCTGACCAGCAGGCCCAGGCTCGGCGTGGGCTCGTCCTGGGCCAGGGCGTCGCGCCACGGGGCGGGACCCCCCAGCCCTGCCCGCGGCGACGCGAGGCCCCACGACGCCACCGCCACGGTCACGCCGTCGCCCGGCGACCCGACCGCCGCGCCCCCGGCTCCGAGCAGCGGCGCCGCGCCGGCAGGGTCGAACGGCGCCGTGATGGGCGCCAGGCCCGGCTCGAGGCCCTCGAGGCCCAGCCAGCGCGAGTGGTCGTCGCCCACCTCGGCCACCATGCGTCGCATCACGTTGTCGAAGCGCGCGCGCCTCTCGGCGTTCAGGGCGTCCTGGCGGTAGCGCGCCGCCCACGCCTCCCAGTCGAGGCGCGACTCGTCCCAGTAGTAGTCCTCGAAGAGGTCGACCGTCGCCTCGAAGACCATCCGGCGCAGCTCGCGTCCCTCGGGGGCGCGGGCGACGGCCAGCTCCTCGCCGGCCGGGGCCGGCGGCACGCCCTCGGAGACGGGCGGCGGGCCCTCCGCGGGCGGCTGGGCGCCGGCCGCGCAGGCCAGCGCCAGCGCCAGCAGCGCCGCGCCCGCGACGCCCGCGCGGCGCGGCCGGCCGCGGCCGCGCCTCACCACGCCGGCTCCTCGGGGTGCTCGGCCCTGAGCCACACGGGCTCGACGATGATGCCCTCGCCGCCCAGGACCGTCAGCGGACGGCCCTCCACGGCGAGGCTCACGGCGTCCACGTCCGCAGGCTGCGACAGCGTGTAGTAGAGCTGGTAGAGGCGCCCCAGCATCGACGCGGTGCCGCCGCCCGTCGTGAACTCGCGGGAGAGGTCCACGGTGAGCACGCCGTCCGCGAGCTCCGCGCCCAGCACGCGCGTGCCCTCCGGCACCGTCGAGGCGAGGCCCCGCTCCGCCTCGGCGTCCGTGGGGCCGGCCGTCAGCGCGGCCACCTGGGCCCGCACCCTCTCCTCGACGTCGTCGCCGCGCCGCGCGACGCGCGGCACGGCCTCGAGCGTGAACCCGCTGCCCGTGTCGCGAGCGAAGTAGACGAGCATGTCGGGCAGGCGCGAGAGCGTGCGCGCCGTGATCACGCCCACGAGCGCCAGCGTCAGCAGCAGCGCCAGGGCGACCACGCGCAGCACGACCGTGCGCATCAGGCCTTCCTGATGGGCAGGTAGCGCGGCTCCCACATCTGCGACGTCACGAACGCGGCCACGTCGTCGGGCGGCTCGACGCGCGCGAGGCCCTCGCCGAGCGCCCGTTCGAAGACCGCGATGGCGACGTGCCGGCTGGCGCGGCGCAGCGCGGAGATCGCCGGGTAGACGGCGCCCTGCGCGATGCGCGCCGGGTCGGTGTACTCGGCCAGCGCCGCGGCCGCGGCCATCAGCATGCCGGGGCTGATGCGCCGGGCGCGCGCCAGGAGCGCCCCGAGACCGAGGCCGGGGAAGACGAACGCGTTGTTGGCCTGGCCCACCGGGTGCTCGGCGCCGTCCCACTCGACGGGCGGGAAGGGGCTGCCGGTCGCGACGATCGCCCGGCCGCCGGTCCAGGCGTAGACGTCCTGGGGCGTCGCCTCGCTGTTCTCGGTCGGGTTCGACATCGCGAAGACGATGGGCATGGGGGAGTTCGCGGCGACCGCCTCCACTACCTCGCGGCCGAAGGCTCCCCCCTGGCCGGAGAGGCCGAGGAGCACGGTGACCCCGGCGCGCCGCACCGTCTCGAGCAGGCTCGGCGGTCGTCCTGCCTCGCCCCAGCCGGCCACGCGCGCCGGGTCCTGGGCGACGCGCTCCTTGTACGCCTCGAGGCCGGGCCGCCCGGCGACGACGAGCCCGCGCGAGTCGACGACGTACACGCGGGCCCGCGCCTCCTCGCGGCTCAGCCCCTGCTCGACGAGCCCCTCGATCACCTGCAGCGCGACGCCGACGCCGCCCGCGCCCGCGCCGTGCACGAGGACCACCTCCTCGGTCAGCGGGCGCTTCGTGCGTCGCGAGGCGGCGAGGAGGCCGGCCAGCGTGACGGCGCCGGTGCCCTGCACGTCGTCGTTGAACGACGGCAGCACGTCCTGGAAGCGCTCGAGCACGGTGAACGCCTTCTGCTTGCTGAAGTCCTCCCACTGCAGCAGGGCGTCGGGGAAGCGGCGCTTGAAGGCGGTGACGAAGCGCTCGACGAAGTCGTCGTACGCCTGGCCGGTGAGGCGCTCGTGCCGCACGCCCAGGTAGAGGGGGTCGTCGAGGAGGTCGGCGCGGTTGGTGCCGACGTCGAGCTCGATGGGCAGCGTCACCGACGGGTCGATGCCGGCGGCGGCCGTGTACAGCGAGAGCTTGCCGATGCAGATGCCCATGCCGCCGAAGCCCTGGTCGCCGATGCCGAGGATGCCCTCGGAGTCGGTCACCACGGCCAGCCTCACGTCGTGGATGGCCGCGCTGTCGAGCACCTCGTCCACCCTGTCGATGTTCTCGGTGCTGACGGTCAGCCCGCGCGGGTAGCGGTAGATGCGGCTGAAGCGCTGCACGGCCTCGGCGACCGTGGGCGTGTAGACGATGGGCATCATCTCCTCGAGGTGCTTCTCGAGGAGGGCGTAGAACAGCACCTCGTTGCGGTCCTGGAGGCTGCGCAGGTAGACGTGCTTGTCGATGTTCGTGGTCGCGCGTTGGAAGTTCCCGTAGGTGCGCTCCACCTGCTCTTCCAGCGTGGCCACGTGCGGCGGCAGCAGGCCCTCGAGCCCGAACTCCCGCCGCTCCTCGGGCGTGAACGCCGTGCTCTTGTTCAGGAGCGGCAGCCGCGTGAGCATGAACCCCGGCAGCGACGTCGCCAGGTAGGGCTCGCCGTTCTCGTCCACGCGCCTCTCGAACTGCTTCATCCGCTCGGGCCTCCTAGTCGCGCGGACCGTCCGGCGGCAGCGGCTCCACGGGGCCGCCGCCCGGCCCTCCCTCCGCCTCGCCGGCCGGGGGCTCCTCCGCAGGGGGCTCGTCGGACGAGGGCTCGTCGGCAGGCGGCTCGTCCGCCGAGGGCTCGTCCGCAGGGGGCTCGTCCGGCGACCCCTCGTCCTGCCCGGGCTCCTCGCCGCCCGCCCCGTCGCCCGCGGGCTCGTCGCCACCGGGCTCGGCGGGGGCCTCCGGCTCGGGAGCGTCCGCGCCGATCCCATCATCGCCCTCCTGCTCCGCTCCCGCGAGCCGCGCGGCCTCGTCGGCGAAGAACGCGTACTCGTCGACGTCGGGCGCGAGCTCAGCCGCGCGGCCGTACGCCGCGGCGGCGTCCTCGTAGCGCCCCTGCTGGAAGGCGATCCGGCCGAGGTAGCCCCACGCCTCCGCGAAGTCGGGCTCGGCGGCGACGGCCTGCTCCAGCAGCTCGATGGCGCCCGCGGCGTCGCCGGCCTCGTAGGCCGCCAGGGCGTCGAAGAACGCGGGACCCGCCACGTCGCCGCGCTCGACGGCGAGCCGCGCGCGGCGCAGGAACCAGGCCGCGCGCTCGTCGTCGGGCTCGAGCTCGAGGACGCGCTCCCAGTACGGCACCGACTCGGCCGCCCTGCCGCCTTCCTGGAGGCTGCGCGCGGCCCACACCCAGGCGTCCACGAACGACGTGTTCGCCTCGGCGGCGGCGACGAAGCGCTCCGTGGCCGTCTCTAGGTCGCCGGCCTCGTAGGCGGCCAGGCCGTCGAAGTAGAGGCGGCCGGCGCGCACCCCGTAGGCCGCCTGTGTCTCGGCCACCGAGAGGAAGTAGGCGGCGCCCCCGTCCTCGGGGCGGGCCTCCGCGACCCGCCGCCAGTGGTCGGCGGCGAGCTGCGGCAGGCCGAGCTCGAGGGCCACGCGCCCGGCCCACACCTCCGCGTCGACGAAGTCCGGGTTCGCCGTCAGCGCGGTCTGGAACGCCTGCAGCGCCCCCTCGAGGTCGCCGGCCTCGTAGGCGGCCACGCCGGCGTGGAAGGAGTCGCTGGCCGCCACGCCGAACGCCACGCGCTGCCGCGAGCGCTCCAGGTAGTAGCGCGCCGTGGCGTCGTCCGGCGCCACGGCCAACAGGCGCTCCCAGAGGCGGGACGCGACCTCGGCGCCCTCGACGTCGCCGCGTTCGAAGGCGATGCGCGCGAGCCAGCGCAGGGCCTCCTCGTCGTCGGGCGCCACCTCGAGGACCGTGAGGTAGTAGCCGGTGGCCGTCTCGTGGTCGCCCGCCTGGTAGCGCGCGTAGGCGAGGTTGTCGGCGGCGGTCGTGAACAACTCGACGTCGGGCGGCGTCCCCTCGGGGGCGGGCGGCGTGCCGGGCAGCTCGCCGCCCTCGGCGAAGTACTCGTCGTAGCTCGCGAACGCGCGCACGTGCCAGCCCATGAGGCCGTAGCCGCGGGCCGCGACGAGCAGCGCCTCGCGCAGTAGCGCCTGGTCGCCGGCCTCCCGCGCCGCCGCGACCGCCGCCTCGGCCGCCACGTAGGCGGCGCGCCACGTCGGCTGGTCGGGGTGCCGGATCTCGCCGCTGGCCAAGGCGTCCAGCAGCGCCTCGCGCGCCGCGCGCAGGGCGCCGGACGCCTCAGTGGCGCCCGCGGCGGGCCCCGCCGGAGCGTCCGCCGGCGGCACCTCGGGCGCGCCCTGCGCCGCGGCCGCGCCGAGGGCCAACGCCATGAGCGCGAGCGCGGGCAGTGCTTGGCGGGAGAGCGCCGTCACGGACATCATCCTCGCCTCCGCCGCGGCGGCGGCGCGTAGCGTGGGCCGGCAGGGGTCAGCGGGGGCTCAGCGGGCGCGGCCGATGAGCCACGCCACCTCGTCCCCCGCCTCCACGACGTAGAGGACGTACCAGCTGGTGCCCATGAAGTCGACGAACGTCACCTTCGTCTGGGTCTCCTGGCCGTTAGGCCCCGCCACGGTGCGCGTCTCGCGCGAGTCCTCGAAGTAACCGGCGGACGCCATCGACGTGATGACGTTGTGGACGAAGGCGGGCCTGAGGTTCGCGGCCAGGCCGCGCGCGATGTAGGCCTCCCAGTCGGTCCAGTCGCCGTTGCCCGGCAGGCGCCTCACCAGGTCGTCGACGCCGGCGCCGACGGCGCGCAGAGTCCCGGACGGGAAGCGCACGCCGCTGTCGAACGTCGCGACGATCGCCGTGGTCGTGAGGACGTCGGCCAGGAGCTGCCCGTGCACGACCGCCGGGCCCGTCAGGGCCAAGGCGAGCGCCGCCGCGCGCGCCACCCGGCGCGCGGCCGCGGCTGGCGACAGGACCTTTCCCACGCCTCTCATGCTAGCACCGCGGCCCCGGCCCGACCTCCGACGCGGCCGCGACGCCCTCGCCGGGCGGGCGCGGCGTACCCTGGGGCCATGTTCCAGAGCCTGGGCGACAGACTGCAGTCGGTGATCGGCGGCCTGCGCGGCCGCGGACGCCTCTCGGAGGCCGACGTGAAGGCGGCCCTGCGCGAGGTCCGCGTGGCGCTGCTCGAGGCCGACGTCAACCTCGAGGTCGCCCGCGACTTCACGAGGCGCGTGCAGGAGAAGGCCGTGGGGTCCGAGGTCCTCACCTCCCTCCAGCCCGACCAGCGCGTGATCGCCATCGTCCACGAGGAGCTCGTCGAGACGCTCGGGGGCAAGAGCGTCCAGCCGGTCCTGAAGGCCGACGGCAACGTCTGGCTGCTCATGGGCCTGCAGGGCGCGGGCAAGACGACCACGGCCGGCAAGCTCGCCTACCGCTACAAGGGGCAGGGACGCCGCGTGCTGCTGGTGGCCGCCGACACGCAGCGCCCCGCCGCACGCGAGCAGCTCAAGGTCCTCGGCGACCAGATCGGCGTGCCCGTGTTCGAGGTCATGGACGGCGAGCGTCCGGCGCAGGTCGCCGAGCGCCTCGCCTCTCACCTGCGCAAGGACTACCGCGACCTCGTGATCGTCGACACGGCCGGCCGCCTGCAGGTGGACGAGGCGCTGATGGACGAGCTCGCCCAGCTCGCCGCGCTGGTGGGTCCCACGGAGAAGGTGCTCGTCGTCGACGCGATGACGGGCCAGCAGTCGCTGCCCGTGGCGCGCGAGTTCGACCAGCGGGTCGGCGTCACGGGCCTGATCATGACCAAGCTCGACGGCGACGCCCGCGGCGGCGCGGCCCTCTCGGCCAAGCACGTGACGGGCAAGCCCATCTACTTCGCGGGCATGAGCGAGCGGATCGACGGGCTCGAGCCGTTCCACCCCGACCGCGTCGCCGGCCGGATCCTCGGCATGGGCGACGTCCTCACGCTCATCGAGAAGGCCAAGGTCCTCGAGGCCGACGACGGACGGGAGATGCGGGACCTCGGCGACTTCACGCTGCAGGACATGCTCGTGCAGATGCGCCGGCTCAAGCAGATCGGCTCGTTCGGCGAGGTCCTCAGGATGATCCCCGGCGCCGGCAAGCTCCTGCCGCCAGGGGCGGAGGTCGACGAGAAGGAGATCGCCCGCATCGAGGCGATCATCTCGAGCATGACGGAGAAGGAGCGCGCGAACCCGCGCATCCTCGACGCCAGCCGCCGGCGACGCATCGCCAAGGGCTCGGGCACGCAGGTGCAGGACATCAACAGGCTGGTGAAGAACTACGAGGAGATGCGCAAGCTCATGAAGCGTATGGGACGAAGAACGGCCGGTCGAGGTGGACGAAGGTCGCTGTTCGGCTGAGAGCTCGATGCTGACCCACGCCTGAGGAAGACGTTTCGACGGGTAAGGCTCAGTTCGGGCCTGAGTTGGGAATGTCTTCACCGCGCGAACGCGTCCTCGATGGGTTAGCCTCT
>DASVDQ010000027.1 GCA_036381035.1 Trueperaceae bacterium
GAGCGCGACGCGCGCGGCGAGCGAGCGGCCGCGCAGTCGGAGTTCGGCCGGTCGGGGCTCACCGCCCTGCGAGAGGCGGTCGCCGGCGTGCCGCAGGAGACGCTCGAAGCGTTCAGCCGGGCCGACTGGGTGTTCGTGCGCCCGAACGCCGTCACGCGTAGCGCCCTCGAGGACGGCCGCCTGCCGTCGGGGTCCACCGACGTGGGCAAGGTCGTCCAGCGGGACGAGGGCCAGATCGCGGTCGTCACCCGGGCCCTGGTGGTCCAGCTCGAACCCGGCCTGAGCGAGTCGGAGGCCGAGGAGGTGCTCGCCGAGCGAGACCTGGAGGTGGTGCGCAAGCTCAACTTCGCCCCCAACCTCTACCAGGTCATCGCTCACGGCTGGGAGGACGCGATGGCGGCGTCGGTGGACCTGCACGACGACCCTCGCTTCGTCTTCGCCGAGCCCGAGTTCATCGAGCACATCCCGCAGCGCGCGCTGCCCAGCGATCCCGACCTCGGCCAGCAGTGGCAGTGGCGCAACGACGGCTCGAGCGGCGGGACGGCCGGTGCCGATGTAAGCGCCGAGGCCGCATGGGACCACACGTGGGGCGCCGGCGTGACCGTCGCCGTCATCGACAACGGCTTCGACGCCGACCACGAGGACCTGGCCGCCGGCGTGGTCGCCGAGAGCGGCTACTTCGACGGCTCGGGGAACTGGGTGCAGGGCACGGCCGGCATGCCAGACTCCGACCACGGCACCTTCTGCGCCGGCATGGTCGGCGCGCGGCGCAACAACGGCAGAGGCGGGGTCGGGGCGGCGCCCGACTGCGACCTCATGCTCATCGCTTGCCTCCCGGACCAGGTGGGTACGCAGGCCACCCTGGCGCGCGCCGTCGCCTACGCCGTCGACATGACCAACGAGGTCCCCGGCGCGAACCTCGCCAACGGGCCGGACATCCTGGTCAGCTCGCTGGGTCCGAACGGAGCTGTCTGGGACCTGTCGACAGTGCTCGACCTCGCCCTGTCGACGGCGCCCAACGGGCGGCAGGGGCTGGGGCTGCCGATCTTCTGGGCGGCATCGAACGGCAACAACGTGGACGTGGCCCTCGACGAGGTCGTCTCGCACGCGAACGTCATCGCCGTGGTGAGGTCGGACCACGACGACCTCGAGAACAACGCCGCCCGCGGAGACGGCGTGGAGCTGATCGCTCCCGGGGTGAACGTCTACTCGACGCGGTCGGGCGACGGCTACGGCACCGACACCGGCACGAGCTTCGCGGCGCCGTGCGCCGCCGGTTGCGCGGCGCTGGCCCTGTCGGTAAACACCGGGCTCACCGGCGCCGAGCTGCGCCAGATCATGCGCGACAGCGCCGACAAGATCGGCGGGGTGACCTACGACTCCAACGGTCACAACGACGACTACGGCTTCGGTCGGGTCAACGCCGACGCCGCGGTGCACCTGGCCGCCAGGCGGGTGACGCTGCTGACGTCCTCGCTGGTGTTCAACGACATCCCCGAGGGCGAGCTGGCGGCCCGGGCGGTGGCCTGGCAGGGCTTCGGGTTCGACGACCTGACCTTCGAGGTGGTGAGCGGGCCGTCCGGTCCGTTCGCGCCCCTGGCCGGACCGCAGGTCGTGCTGCCGGCGCCCGGCATCGGCGCCGGCGCCAAGGCGCAGCTCTGGTTCACCTACACCGGCACGACGGCGGGCGCCACCGACGCGGGCTCGGTCACCGTGCGCTGCGTCGAGACCGACGAGCAGTGGACCATCCCCATCAGCGCCAACACCATCGCCCGCCCGACCGTGGCGGTCTGCCTGGTGCTCGACAAGTCGGGCTCGATGATGGCCGACGCCGGCGACGGACGCCAGCGCGTGGAGGTGCTGCGCGAGGCGGCGCAGACCTTCGTCGACGTGGCCAAGCCCGACACCGGCCTGGGCGTGGTGCGCTTCGACCACGACGCGATGACGGCCATGGCCGTGGTGGACGCCGGACCCGAGGTCTTCGGCCCGGGCCGGGCGCAGGCCACGACCGCCATCGCCAGCCACGCGCCGAACCCGGCGGGCACCACCTCCATCGGCGACGGGGTGGAGACGGCCGCGGGCGTCCTCTCCGCCGTGACGTCCAGCTACGACGAGACGGCCATGATCGTCCTGACCGACGGGCAGGAGAACGCCGCGAAGTTCATCGCCGACGTGGAGGCCTCGATCGACGACAGGGTGTTCGCGATCGGTCTGGGCGAGCCGAGCGTCATCAACCCCGCGGCGCTGACCAGCCTCACCGACAACACGGGCGGCTACGTGGTGATGACGGGGAACATCTCCGCCGACGAGTACTTCACGCTCACCAAGTACTACCTGCAGATCCTGGCGGGCGTGTCCAACGAGGAGATCGTGCTCGACCCCGAGGGGCACCTCAAGCCCGCCGAGACGACCGAGATCCCGTTCGACCTCAACCGCGGCGATTCCGGCGCCGACGTCATCCTCCTGTGCCCGGCGCCTTGGGTCGTGGACTTCGAGCTGGTCACGCCCTCGGGCGCGGTCGTCGGCTCGGGCTCGTTGCCGCCGGGCGCGCGCCACATCACCGGCAAGGACGTGCGCTACTACCGTCTCACGCTGCCGCTCGTCGTCGACGGCGTGGCCGCCGGCGCGGGCCGCTGGCTGATCCGACTCCACGTGGACCGCCAACGCTTCCAGGAGTGGCTCCAGAAGCTCGAGGCCACCGACGTCGAGGCCTACCAGCACGCCGCCCGCCACGGGCTGCGCTACGCCACCGAGGTGCACGCCCGGTCGTCCATCCGCATGCAGGCCGCGCTGAGGCAGAAGGGCATAGGGCTCGGCACCGAGATGCAGCTGGAGGCCCGCCTGACCGAGATCGGCCTGCCCCTCACCGGCCGGGCCGAGGTGGTGGCCGAGCTCTCCGGCCCGCAGGGCGAGCGGCTGATCAAGCTGAGCGAGACCGAACCCGGGACGTTCACCGCCACCGTGCCCGGCGACGCCTACGGCCTCTACCGCTTCCGCGTCATCGCCCGCGGCAAGACGCGCCGCGGGGAACGCTTCACGCGCGAACGCCGGCTGACCGGAGCCATCTACGTACCCCGACCACCCCAGCAGGAGGGCGAGCCCCACGTGCCGGGCGGCCAGCCCGAGGGCGGTCCGAGACCGGACTGCGGCAAGCAGGTCCTGGCGCTGTACGAGGTGATACGTGGCTACGACGTCGTGAGCAAGCCCCTGTTCGAGGCGCTGCGGCGCGAGGGGCATGACCCCGCGGTGGTGATGGAGTGCCTCGCCAGCCTGGCGACGGACCGAGCCGCCCGAGCCTCTGGCGGCGAGCCG